>JAEZSM010000113.1 GCA_023421875.1 Spirochaetota bacterium
CCCGCCGCGCCAAGGCCATTGTGGGCGCCGTAGTGCACTACAAGGAGCCCAAGATCCTGGCCGAGCTCTCCGAGGATTTGGGAGAGGCGATGGTTGGCATCGGGCTCTCCGAACTGGACGATCAGCAGCGAATGGCCGTGCGGGGCTGGTGAGCCCCATGACCGGACATTCTTCGGGCCGGAATCCCTTGGTAGGGGTTCTGGCCCTTCAAGGTGATTATGCCGCCCACAAGGCTTCGCTTCTTGAAGCCGGCGCCGATGTTCTAGAAGTTCGTTCCTCCCAAGACCTGGCTAGGGTCGAGGCTATGGTTATTCCCGGCGGCGAAAGCACAGTCATGGCCTCGCTGATGGAACGTTTCAATTTTCTTGATGAGTTCAGGCGCAGAATACAGGCGGGTATGCCGACCTTCGGCACCTGCGCCGGGCTTATTCTTCTGGCCGCCAGGGTTGAGAAATGGAACAGGCCGAGCCTGGCTGTACTGGATATCGACCTCAGGCGGAACGCCTACGGCACCCAGGTGGATAGTTTTCGAGCTCCCATAACTACATCCATTCCTGAAATACCTGGGCTGGAAGCAGTCTTTATCAGGGCGCCGAAAATACTGTCGGTGGGTCCGGGAGTAGAAGTGCTTGCTTACCATGGGAATGATCCAGTCTTAATCCGGCAGGGCGCCATTCTAGGCGCTAGTTTCCATCCCGAGCTTGTTCCAGGTGCCATGGTCCATCGCTGGTTCGTGCATACTATTTAAACGTAAAAACGCTAAAATTATATATAATTCATTATTTATCCTCTAACCACGATCATAAAGGCGTGATATAATTAAAAAAATATATAATAGGAGTTCTCATGGTCGTCAGAGAGGTAAAAAAACAGGCTATTCAGGAAGCCTTCGACGAAGGGCCGAGATTTCCGTTTACCGCGGAAGACAGGGTAGTGCTGGAGCGCTACTTCCCTCTGGCCGAAATGATAAGCCGCTGCTGCGGCTCCGGCTGCGAAGTGTTGGTTTATTCCTACGAGGATTTCAACAGGGCGATCGTCAAGATTATAAACGGAGAGGTCTCGGGAAGAAATCTCGGCAGCCCCATTACTGAATTCGGTCTTAATTGCGCCAAGACAGCCTTGGAGAGCGACCAGGACATCACCGGTCCATACCTTGCCCGGACTAAAAGCGGGGCGCTTCTCAAGTGCATCAGCATGGTGATCCGCAACGAAAAGAAACAGCCCATCGGCGCCTTTGGCATCAATATCGATCTTTCCATCCCTATGGAACGCTTCGTCAAGGAGTTTCTTCTCTCAATCGATAAATCGGGTACGGCCGACGAAGTTCTGGTTCCGGATCTGAGCGAAAAGGTAGTCACCGCCGTGGCCGAAGAAATGGATGCCCTGTCCCGGGTTACCGGCGTGTCTCCCAGCCAGAAAAACCGTAATCTTGTAACAGCCTTACATCATCGCGGCGTATTTAACGTAAAGGGTTCGGTAGAGCTGGTGGCGGGGGAGCTGGGAGTTACCAAGCATACGATTTATAAGTATCTTAGGGAAATCAAGAATCATCGCGCCAGTGGTGATCGAAACCTTAGAACAAAGAAGGAGAATAGCGCATGAGCCAGAAAACATCGTCAGCCCCTCTTATGCCCGGTACATTTGGTGCCTATGCCCCGGCGGTGAAGGCCGGTAGCTATGTATTCATATCGGGCCAGCTGGGGGTGGACCCTGCCACCGGCACCCTCGCTCCTGGCGGAGTCGAGGCAGAGACGCGCCAGTGTCTGGCGAATATGCGAATGATACTCTTTCAACTCGGCTTGACCATGAGCGACGTGGCCAAGACAACGGTCTTCCTTCGGAATATCGCCGACATCGACCTGATGAACGCGGTCTATGCCGAAGCCTTCGGAGACCACCGCCCCGCGCGCAGCACGGTGCAGATTGTAGCGCTCAATAAGGGAGCCTTGGTGGAAATCGAGGCTGTGGCGTACCTGGGCGCGGAGGAATAGTCAGCAGGGCTAGGCCAGGAGCAACCTTCAGGTCTGGGCTTCCAGTTCTTCGGGGCTTTCCATCGCCTCTACCCTACTCACCAGGAGCTTGTCGATCCTGTTTCCGTCCATGTCGACTATCTCTATGCGCAGACCTGCCCACTCGCAGCGTTCGCCGGCCTTGGGTATAGAGCCCATGCAGTAGAGCACCAGCCCGGCCACGGTATCGTAGGCGTCGGTATCGAAGGCATTCTCGTCCACATCCAGCGCCTCGGCGAATTCGCCAATCGTCAGGGCTCCGTCCACCAGATAGGAGCCGTCTTCCCGTTTTATCAAGCCGGCGGTTTCTTCCGACTCCCCCTGATCGAGACCGGCGAGGACGGAAAAAAGAAGGTCGGGAACGGTAACCAGCCCCGAAACCCCGCCATACTCGTCCACGATCAAGCCTGTCCTTGCCTCTTTGTCCTTTAGAATAGCCAGGGCTCGCAATGCCGAAATGGATTCGGGGATCAGCACCGGGGCGCTGAGCTGGGCTCGTATATCGAAGCTCGTTCCAGAGGCCAGGGTGGCCAGGGCTCTACGCATGTCCAGCATGCCCACCACCCTGTCCAGATCACCCTCTATGGCAGGAAGACAGGCATACTGGGCGTTAGCCAGGATTTCTTTCCTTAAAACTGCGTCTTCGTCCCCCAAGTCGAGGGCGACCACATCGGTACGGGGTGTCATAAAGGCGGTAACTCTTCTGTCGTCCAGGTCTAGAACCCCTTCCACCATTTCCTTTTCTGAGTTCTCGAAAACCCCCGACTCGGCCCCCTGGGCTATGAGTACCATCACCTCGTCTTCGGTCACCGCCGGTTCGGAGTTTTTGGCAAAGCCAAGAAGCTTGATTACAAGGTTCGTGGCAGCCGAGAGAAAGCGGGCGAGGGGAGAGAAAGCGGCGCTCACCGCCTTCAGGGGTCGTATCACCGCCGCGGCGATGGGTTCGGGCTTGGAGAGGGCGAGGTTTTTGGGTACGAGCTCGCCAACCACAACCGATACCAGGGTGGTGAGCAGTACCACGAGTATGACCGAGAGGGGTTGGGCTATGGCCACAAGGGTGGGGAAACTCCCCAGCCAGAGCCCTAAATTCCTGGAGACTGTGGCGCCGCCCACGGCGCCGGTAAGAATGCCGATAAGGGTAATGGCTACTTGAATGGAGGAAAGATAGGGCGCCGGCTGCTCGGCGGCTGCCAAGGCGAGTCTGTAGTTTTTCTTGCCCTGATCGGCCTCATGGCGGAGTCGCGCCTTCCGCGACGATACCAAGGACATCTCGGCCAGGGAAAAAAAGCCGTTGAGGAGTATCAAAGCCAGAATAATGATGATTTCAAGCAGCATGGAATGCCTCGGGGCGGCGGTCTGCACTGGAAAGCGGGCGCCAGGGGCTGGCGCCGCTGCTACTGAAGGGGTCGGCTTCGGCGGAGGGAGGTTCCACCGTTTCGCTATGGTGTTCGTTCATGGAAAAGAGAATAGCAGAAAAAAAAAGCCTCGTCGATAGATTCGCCTCGTTGTGTCGTTGTATAGTAAGGATATGTTCATCCGCCGCGGCATAGCCCTGCTTCTGCTCTGCGCCCTCGTTCCTCTAGTCTGGGCTCAGCAGGCGGATTCGGTCTTCCCTCCCAACGATCCTTTGCGCTCTGTCGTCGAACCTCTCCAGGTAGGGATGGAAGCCTTTTCGGGTAAAATCCAGGCCATCAAAGCCCAGGGCAGGGAGCCGTTGGGACTGGTCTTGGCCGGAGGCTCGGCCAGGGCCTACTCCTATATCGGCATGCTCGAGGTACTGGAATCCCGCGGCATTATGCCGGACTTCATCGTTGCCAACTCAATGGGGGCAATCATCGGTCTTTTGTACGCAGCTGGCCTTTCCCCCGCCATGATAGAAGAACTCGTGACCACCGTTCCCACCGAAAAGTATTTCGATTTCGTTTTGCCTTCCAAGGGAGGATTGATAAACGTCGACGCCTTTGAAGCGGTGATCAGGGACCTTGTAGGCCAAGTAGACCTCTCGGAGCTTCCCATTCCCATAATCGTCACCGCCGAGGATCTTACTACCCGTCGCAGGGTGGAGATCGCCGCCGGAGAATTGAGCAGGGCAATGACCTCCAGCTTTGCCATGCCCGCGATTTTCGAGCCAAAGCCCTTCGGCGATACTCTCTTGGTGGACGGCGGTTCCACCTCCCTAGTTCCCATCGCCCAGGCTGCCGCCTTTTCATCCAGACTCATCGTCGCCACTGCCCTCTACAACAAACCAATGAGCTTTGAAAACCCCATCACGGTGCTTAACCGTGTGTTCGATATCGGCAAGACCAGGACGGGCATGGAGGATCTTTTCGGTCTGAGCCCCTTTGTCATCCGCAACGATGTGGAGACAGTCTCATATATGGAATTCGCTTACCCCGAGGCGATAATCCAGCGGGGCAGGCGGAGCGCCGAAGCCGTGGCGGACGAACTACTGTCTTGGCTGCCCGGGGAGAACAGACAGGTCGGGATTAGCCCTGCCTTGGCGGAAAAACGAGCGCAGTACCAAACCGCGATTCCCGGCGGCCTGGACGCCTACCGGCGAGGAGCCTTGCCGCCCCTGGACGGCAACCTGCGGCTGAGTCCCAGACTGGGTCTTTTGCGGTCCATTCAGCCTCCGGTGGCTGGATTTGACGATACCGGCTTCGCGGGACTGGGAACTAGCCTGGCCGCCGGCAGGTCGCGGGCCTTTCTGGGTCTGCTGGTGAGCTTTACTCCAGAGTCGGGGAAAGCCTGGGCCGCCGCCGCAGATCTGCTGGTCAATCCCTATGACAGCCTGCTCTGGACAAGCGCCTTCCGGCTCTACGGCGATTTCGCTACCAGGTTGCCCTATCTTGCGCCTGCAAGCCTGGAGTTTTCCACCGGCCTTGCCTGGGAGCTGGGCGAAAAATCGAAAACCTTCGAACCCTACGCTGCATCGAACCTGCGTTACAGCTTCGATACTGCTGCCTTCGGTTGGGATGCCGAGGCGGGGCTTTCTCTGGGCAGTATTCTGCCGTATGGCGCCAACGGCGGGGCTGAGAGCTCCGACACTGAAATGACAGCCTCCGGCATCGCCGATGCATCAAGCGGGCATCTCGAAGGGTCCTACACCCTCAGGGCTGCCGCCTTTGCGCAGGACGGGGCAAATGCTTTTGGCTGGGGGCCATCGCTGGGGGTTTCGGCGGGGATATCGAAGGCGGATCTAGTCGCCCTCAGGGCGAGGGCTTCGGGGCGCTATGCCCTCAATGGTGCCGACATCGGGCTGGGTCCCAGGGAGCTGTACAGGGGCACTGCAGCGTCGATCGCCGCGCCTTTTACAGCCGCCGCCGGCGCGGAGCTAGTCTGGCTGGCCACCGCCCTGCGCTTTGAAACAGGTGAAATCCTCCTGGTGGACTCGATTGAGCTCGGCCCTTATATCGACTCAATTTGGTCCGAGGATTTCAGCACCTTTACGTTTGGCGCCGGCTTCATGCCAGAGGCTTTTACCGCGGGCTTGAGCCTCTCGGCTACCCTGCGTTTTGCGGGCTTGCGTCCCTTTGAACTGTCTTTTTTCGCGGGAATGGATAATTCGGGCGACCTGGCCTTGGGAATACGATCGGGACGGCTGTAGTAGCTTTTTGACTTTATATAGCGCCGATGGCGGCTAGAAAAGGCCTGCTTCCGCGTCGCTTTTACTCAAGGGATTCTTGAAGCGCCACAGCAAAAGGGCCACAAAGAGCAGGTTGATGGCGCTCGCCGCCGCAAAAAGATTCCACTTGGGGTTCCCCGACGCCACCGAACCCACATAGGAGTGCAGTTTCACCCCAATGGTGTAGAGCCTATCGTCGTTCAAGAAAACCAGGGGCACCAGAAAACCGTTCCAGGCAGCAATAAAGGCCGCCATCATGGCGGCGGCAAGCGCCGGCGCGCACAGCGGCAGCAAGATTCGTCTCAAATACCCTGTGAGGCTCATGCCTTCAAGCGCGGCGGCCTCCTCGTAGCTGGGAGGGAGCCTGTCCAGATAGGCCTTGAGACTGAACACGGCGAAGGGCAGGGCATGGAACAGGTACAGGGTTATCACCGGCGTAAAGCCACCTAAAAGCCCTAAAAGCCTGAAAACGATGAAGAGGGGAATGAGTGAATGGATGCCCCCGGCCATGCCCAGGGCTTCCAAGGCAGCGAAGGCCTTTGCGCTCCGGGCTTTGCCCACCCTGGACAGCCAGAGCGCTGCTGGAAGAGAGAAAAGAGGAACCAGCAGCGCTGTTATGCCGGCGGCGAAGAGGGTGTTCAGGAAAAACCTGAGGATTCCCTCGTCGACAAGAACGCTGCGATAGGGGCGGGCGGACAAAAAGCGGGGAAGCAGGGCATCTACATAGACAGCCGACAGATCGGAGAACGAAAGCCACAAAAGCACATAGATAACCAGAGCAGCGCTAAGAGGGGCCGCCGCTGTGACCAAAACGCTTAGGCCTTTCCATAAAAACTCAGGGATACTCCCTGCCGGAGCGCGGCTCGAAGTCTTGCGAACCGCACTTTTGCTTACCAACCAGGATCTGCCCTTGTGACCATTTTCGGCGCCGGTGATCTTTTTTCTGAACCGGAACCACAGAAAGACCAAAGCGATGACAAGGACCCCCACCGCCACGGCGTAGGCCGAGGCTACGCCGTAATCGTCTTCGTTCCTGAACGCATCGTAAAGGAATATCTCCAGGGTCGTGGTGGCGCCCACGATATTTTTGCCCGTGATCCCCCCCACAAAAGGAGGTCCGCCGGCGGTCATTAGAAAAGGCACCGAGAACTCCTTGAAGGACTTAACAAAATCCAAAGCCCACATAATCGCAAGCGTTCCCTTGACCAGGGGAGCCTGAATATGCCGAGCCAGGGTCCACCCCTGGGCGCCCTCGATTCGCGCGGCTTCGAAAAGCCCCTTATCCAAGCTTTTCATGCTTGCGTAGAGCGCTAAAACCACCAAGGGAACCCCAAGCCAGATATCGACACTCAGGGCCGCTAAAAAGCCTGCCACTGGATTGGTAAGAAGATTAATCTCTGTGCCGAAGAGAGCGGAGAGCATGGATCTGCCCCCGCTCCCGTGGATGATCATTCGCCATATAGGTATGGAAATAAAGGAAGGCACCCCCCAGGGCACGAGGATGGCGGCATAGAGGAGCTTAAACCAGCTGCGGGCCTTGAAGAGAGAACAGGCGAGTACAAAGCCGATGCCGACGGAGATCCCCGCCGAGAGAAAAGCCCAAAGCAGGCTGATTCCAAAGGAGAGTACAAAAGCCCTGTCCTCCACCAGGGCGCGGAAGTTTTCCAGTCCCGCCCAGCTTCGTGCGCCCCAGCTGTCGTGAAAGAGTGACTCCCAGCCGGCGGCGGCGAAGGGGAGCATCCCCGCCGCCAGGACGAGGACAAAAAGCGGTAGAAGTGTGAGCCAGTACAGGCGGGTGGAGCCCAAAATAGGAGATTTCATATACGAAACTGAACACTTTTCCCTGCGGAATCACCCATTTCTGCCCTACCGACCATGTATAAACCCCTCCAATTTAGAAAAGCAGGCGGATTGAGGATACCTGTTTTACGTTCTTGATACCCTCAGGAATTCGCTCGGCATTCTTGTCCCAGACCAGCACCAGGGGGAACTCGTCGACGCCCAGGGCTTCGGACTCCCGGTACATGGCAAGAATGATATCATTGTTGTTGTGCAGATCCCTGGAATCGAGCGTGATAGAGTAGCCATCCTCTGCTACGACCTCGACCCCGTAGCCGGCCTTGGCCGCCGCGGCGTCGTAGGCCAAAATATCCGAGCCCTGCTTGTGCGGGGCGTAGGCCGGATCGTCGGCATAGGCGAGCAGAAGATGAAGGGGGAAGCCCTTGTAGCTCGCCTTGGTATCTTTTCGCTCAAAGGCGACCTGTCGGCCGTGGCAGCTCACACAGGATTGTATGGTTGAGCGGTCCAGGGTACCGTTCATCTTTCCGGAATAGCTCAGGCTGAAATCCTTGAAACCCTCCTGGCTCACCACGATACGCTGTATCATCTTGACCGATGAGTGCCCGTCGATATTGGGCGCCTGGGGGCCTACCTTGATAGTCCTGATGTAGCCTGGGTCCCTGGGCAGGTAGTCTCCATCCATCTTGAAAGCCAAGAGCCACGTGCCGTCGGCTTCATCCAGGATCTGCGAGCCTGGATAGGTCATTTCGTACCCGTCGATGGCGACAAAGGTAACCGCGTCCTGGGCTGCGAGGTCCATGTAACGTCCCAGCAGGGCAGAGAGGGAAACGCCGCCGTATACGTTGGTATACTTTGTGCCCGCGCTGGTGGTGTAGCTGCCCGTGCCTTCGAGGTAGCTCGAGTCTTTTTCCAGTTCCGCAAGGCTCAACGAAGCCTTCATGCCATTGATATCCAATTCCAGGCTAAAAGCTTCAGCCTCGGCTGAGGCTGTATTTGGCGCCAGGCTTGTGGAAATGGAAACTAGGTCCTTGACCCAGAGATTTTTTGCCGTATCGCCCACGGTCATCGGCGTGGACAGGTAGGCGCCGGCTTCCGTATCAGCCAGGATAAGGGCCTCGGGCGCCACGTCCTTGGTGGAAAAACTCACCGAATAGCCGTCGGCGGCGGTAAGGACGACATCATAGCCCTCCGCCCAACGATCGGCGTTGAACTGGAAGGGATGGGTCGAATCATCGCCGTCCACAATAGCGATGACAGCGGCTAGACTCAGCCCAGAGTATTCTACCGATACTCCTTTTTTATCCACCGTCTTGCGCAGATAGTGCTGCCCTGCCGATTTGAGCTTTTGATAGTAGGACTGGCTTAGGCTGTCGCTGCGCAGACCCTTGAGCTCGACGCTCCAATCCGCCGCGGCGGAGGCGGCGCTTGCCGCATCGGGACTACCCGATGGATCGAGGGTATTTGCCGGTGCAATGCCGCCGCCGCTGATAGTGAGGCCAGCGCTAAGACTGCCTTTTTGGGAGCTGCAGCCACCCAGCACTAGGGCGAAGGCCGCAAGCACTACGCCGCAGGTCGCAAGAAACGCTACTATACCCCTGAGTCGTTTTGTATACATCCTCTACTCCTTTGCTCTTCTATTGTTCTATTAGGTTTGCGTCGATGAGGCGCCGAGCCTCCGCCAGCGCTTCATTTGTTTCCATGGCACCTGAAAGAATAAATCTGAGTATCTTCCACATGATGTTTTTATAGATTGAATACCCTGGCCCCGGGGGAATCACCAGGCCGATCTCGGCGCTCCGGGAAAGCTGGGCATAGTAGCGGTTGCTATTACTGGCAACGTCCCAAGCTTGGTCGTTGGCCGGCAGCTTGGAGAGGGCGGAACTGAAGCGCTGCTGCACGCCAATGCCGCAGAGGTGCTCTAAAAGCCGTTGGGCGCTCACCGGCGAGCGTGATGAACGGCTCATGGCAAAACCCTTGAAATCCAACAGGGGAGCCACCGAGCGCCCTGTCGCCGGCACCCTTGGGTATGGCGCAACGGCGAAGTCTAGGCCTATGCGCTCGAACTCGGGAATAGAGTAGGAACCGCTCAGGATCATGCCGATTTCGCCCGAGGCGAAGCGCGCTATCATGGCGTCCCGCTCCAGGGCTTCCAGCCTGCCGGACTCGATCATGTCGAGCATCCAGGCCAGGGCCTTTTGAGTGCCCTGGTCATCGGGGCGGACGCCCCCGTCGGGGTCGCTTATGCTCGGCTTGCCGAATCCCGATGCGAAGGAAAGCAGCCAGTAGGCCGAATACAAATTCCAGGACAGGGGCGTCCGCCCCGCGGCCGCTATCGAATCGGCGATCCTCTCCAGGTCGTCCAGCGTCCAATCCTCAGGCGGGGCTTCGGAGACCAGCCTTGTATTATAGAAGACAAGCTGGCTGTCGAAGTAAAAGGGAAGGGCCCAGAGCCTTCCATCAAGCATGAAGGCATCCCTGCCCTTGGCGGAGAGCGTATCCGCTTCGATTCTTTCCAGGGGCTGCAGTGCTTGGGCGCTTAAGAGGTCCGCAAGATTGTCCGATTGGATCATCAGCAGATCCGGGGTTCTGCCCCCGCCCCTGAGGCTTGTCAGATACTTCGACCTGGTGTCGGGAACGTCCACCGCCCTAACCTTGACTCCGCTCAGCCTGGACCAGCGTTCCAGTTCGGCCTTCAGCTCAGGCACCCCTTCCCAGGAGAGCCAGACTTCGAGCTCCCGCTCTTCAGCAATATCTCCGTGGACAGAGATAGAGCTCAGGTCGCCCAGCCGCTCTCCGCCGATTTGTAAATCCCAGGTTCTATTTTTTGTGGAAAGGAGAAAAATATCGTCCAGCTTGTCAGCAAGCGCATCGTCTTCCAAAAGCAGCAGCCCTTTGTCGTGCGAGCATTCGAGCTTCCAGGCATCGATGAGGGGAGGCAGCAGTTCCGAGAGGGCAAGCCCTTTTTCATAACCCGATTGGGTAGGAACCTGGTAACAAAGATCCCTAAGCGCCGCTTCACCGGGCAGAATCCGCGCCTCGCTATTCAGTCGTAGATCGAAAGCTGGCAGAGAGGCAAGGACACAAAAGGCTATGGCTGTGACGAGAAGTTTCGCCCGGGCTAGAAACAACCCAGGCCTGCGGCGGTCCATGCTTCCCCCTTTTCAAACACGGAAGGCTACGCCGTTTCCCGCGCAACCCAATGGCTTTCGGCCATGGACCGGCGTTCGAGAAGCCAAAGCCCCTCGCGGTCTGTAGGATCGAAAGCTCGGTGGAATGTATGGCCATACTACGACAGGCTTGGCGGACAGTCAAGGAAAGCGGGCGGTATTGCCATGATGCTATTTGATGCTGTGCCATATAGGTGTTGCAGAGATGGTCAAACAGGGGTACTATCTAATATATAGTATTTAAAATTTTCTACTATATTCATCACAAGGAGACGAACATGAAAAAGACAATTGCGGTACTGCTGCTTCTGGCCGTGGTCAGCTTCGGCGCCTTTGCTCAGGGCAAACCCCTCATGGACAAGGGTGATTTCGCCGCTACGGTCGGACTCAATTTTGGTTGGGGCTTCGGCGTCGGCGGCGGAGCGGAGATGATGCTCGCCCGCTGGGACATTGCGGACACCATCCCCCTCACCTTCGGCGCGGCTGTCAAGGCCGGCGTGGATCTCTGGCCTGGTTTTGAGCTCACCATTGCTGGTCTCGGAACCGCTCATTTTGGTCTGGGCACCTTTTCCGAACTTCCCGAATGGCTGCAGAAGCTTGATTGGCACATCGGGCTCGGTCTTGGCCTTGGCATCAGCGGCGGAAGCGGCTTCGGCATCGGCATAGCCTCCGGCGGCGGTGTTAGCTATCACTTCAGCCCCAGTCTCGCAGTCATTGCAGAGTCCTTCTATGCAGCCCACTTCAACAGAGGGTACGGGCATGGTCTCTCGCTCCTCGGCGTCCAGTTCAAGCTCTAAGCAAACCAAGTAACGACAAAAATTTCGCATAGACCCTCCCCAGCCCGGGGAGGGTTTTTTATTTTGAAAGATCCTTAAGCATATGCTAAGTCGCCAGAGTAAACACTACGGGCTGAAATTGTCATGTTGATACTCCCTATCGTTCATAAACTTCAGATCGCTTGACAGAGCACATTGGCTCAGGCTACAGTGCGCTCCAAGGAAGTATCGATGAGAAATATTAAAGATTCCTTATGTTTCATGCGCGGCGGCCTGAAGGGGCCGCGTTCTATCGTCCTTTAACCTCCTTTCACGCCCAAAACATCCCGACACGATCCGTCCTCGACCTCGAAGCAGACGCCAAAGCCGCAGCTGCCGCAGAAGCCCCGGCGATAGCCCTGTGCTCGCTTACCAAGCGTTTCGGCGCCCATGTGATTCTGCGTGACGTGTCGCTGTCGGTTTCGCCGGGGACCATTTTCGGCATAATCGGGCGGAGCGGAGCGGGCAAGACCACCCTGATACGGATAGCATCTCTCTTGGAAAAGGCCGATTCCGGGGATGTGCGGTACGCTGGGGAGCCGGTTTCGGGAGCCCGCGGCCAGGCCTTGCTGGATGCCCGGCGCAAGGCGGGGTTCGTGTTCCAGAATTTCAACCTCTTCGCCTCCAGGACCGTATTCGGCAACGTGGCTTTCCCGCTGGAAGCCGCGGGCTGGAAAAAGCCTGACATCGAAAAAAGAGTCGGGGAGCTGCTGGAGCTGGTGGGGCTGGCCGATAAGGCCGCCAGACCCGCCGCAAGGCTCTCTGGCGGAGAGCGGCAGCGGGTAGCCATAGCCAGGGCGCTGGCCAATCACCCCACGATTCTTTTCTGCGACGAGGCCACCAGCGCCCTGGACCCCGAAACCACCCGCTCTATCCTAGACCTGATCCAGTCCTTGAGCCGGCGCTTCGGGCTCACGGTCCTCATGGTGACCCATCAGATGGAGGTGGTGAAGCGTATCTGCGACGAAGTCGCCATACTCGATGCCGGCTCCATCGTCGAGCGCGGTCCCGTGGCCTCGGTCTTCGCCCATCCCCAGAGCGAGATGGGGCGGCGCATTGTCGGGGAGGTGAACCATGGCTGAGATTTTCAGTCTTGTCGCCCGGCCGCTCTGGGAAACCCTGCTCATGGTTTTTTCCTCGACGGCCATAGCAGGCCTTCTGGGAGGGTCCCTGGGTTTGGGGCTCCACTACATGGCCAACGACAGGCTCTCGGGTCACGCCGCCCAGCTCGCGATCGTCAAAAAGGTGGCAGATCGACTTATCAATACCCTGCGGTCATTCCCCTTCATCATACTCATGGTGCTGGTCCTGCCTCTTTCCCGCCTTATCGTGGGGACTAGCCTGGGGACCGTGGCGGCTATAGTGCCGCTGTCGGTGGCGGCCAGCCCCTTTGTGGCCCGCATTGTCGAGGCCTCCCTTTCGGAGATAGATACGGGGGTCCTGGACGCGGCGATCGCATCGGGCGCTTCGAAGCGGAGGATCCTCTTCGCCATCCTCATTCCCGAGGCCCTGCCCTCACTCATCTCAGGAATTACC
>JAEZSM010000135.1 GCA_023421875.1 Spirochaetota bacterium
TCGTAGTAAAACCCGTCGTCGATGGCGGGACCTATGCCGAACTGAGTGCCGGGGTAGAGGTGCAGCACCGCCTCGGCCATCACGTGGGCCGCGGAGTGCCGCAGCTTGTTTACGTCTATTTCCATAACAATCGCTCCTTTTCCGCTCCTCCCCGGTTTTGCCGCGCGGGAAGGCGGTCTTGAAAAAACGGCACGGCCCCCACGCAATACGCCTGTAACGGGAAGCCATGCTTCGCGTAAGGACGAATTGCGTGGGGGCCGTGCCGGAAGAGCCTGCCCTAAGCGCTCGATGCCGGGCTGGCGCGTAACTCCTTCGGGCTCCACGAAAATCCGCGGTACCACCTTACTTCGGTACCCCTCGACGGGGACCGCGCTCGTCGCCTATGACGGAGGCCGCCGGCCAGGAATACTCGCCGCCTTTGAAAACGGCTTTCACCCAGGCTGCTCAGGAGTGGTTTTCTCCGGCTGCGCGACAGGATCCTTCCAGCCTGGACAAGGGGCGCAAGAGCGCTTTCCTCTTCCGGGATCCCTCTCTCTGGTCGCGCGAAGTTCCGAATACTCGTCTCCTTCAACGCATTGTGGCAACTATGCTCCCGGCCGAGGAGGAATGTCAATATGAGCTACTAGCGGGGCAACGCTATTCGATAGTCTTGTTTCTCAGTATATTCGTCGATACTTTATTATAAGCATGAGCGGATCAGTATCGAACCAGGGGGAGCTAGCCTCCCAGACAGAGGAATCGACGGAGCCCCGGGAGCCCGAGGAATACCGGGTCATTCTGCTGAATGACGATTTTACGACCATGGAGTTCGTTGTCTCTGTGCTGATGACGATCTTTCACAAGTCTTTGCCAGAGGCTACCAAGATTATGGTGGATGTCCACCGCAAGGGCAAGGGAATTGTGGGCGAGTACAGCTACGACATCGCCGCGACGAAAATCAATCAGGTGCACGGCCTGGCGCGGCAGATGGGATTTCCTCTCAAGTGCACCATGGAGAAAGTTTAAGCTATGAAGGTTAGTCAGGAAGTACAGGCCATTTTCAATGCGGCCTATAACGAAGCCAAGCTCCGAAACCACGAGTACCTTACGCCGGAGCATATTCTCTATGCCGGGCTCTCCTTCGAGAAGCTCAGGCTGGTCATGGAGGGTTGCGACGCCGACGTGGAGCAGCTCAAGCGAGGCATCGAAGCGTACTTCGAGCAGAAGGTTCCCGTGCTGCGCTCCAGCGCGGAACCGGTGCAGACCTCTAGCTTCCAGGCGGTGATCGAGCGGGCTGTGATGCAGTCCCAGGCTTCGGGCAAGGAAGAGGTGGAGGTATCGGATCTCATCGTTTCTCTTTACGACGAGGAAAGAACCTATGCCGGCTACTATATGCGTAAAATGGGCATTAAGCGCCTCCAGCTCCTGGAAGTGCTTTCCCATGGCATAGGGGAGTCTTCGGGAGAGGATTCGGAGATTCTGGACGACAGCGAAGGACGTCCAGACCTGGAAGGCAGGGACAAGCGAGGGCTCAAGCCCGGTCCGCTGGAGCGTTTCGCCACCGATCTCACCGCCCAGGCCGCCGCGGGCAAGCTGGAACCGGTCATAGGCCGGGAGGCTGAGATCGAGCGCACGGTCCAGGTGCTCTGCCGCAGGCTCAAAAACAACCCTATCCATGTGGGTGAGGCCGGCGTAGGAAAGACAGCGATCACCGAAGGGCTAGCCCAGCGAATTGTGGCCGGCAGCGTCCCTCCCCTGCTCAAGGATTACACAATCTACAGCCTCGACATGGGCGCCCTCTTGGCGGGCACAAAATTTCGCGGCGATTTCGAGGAGCGGGTCAAGAAGGTGGTGGATGTCCTACTCAAAAAGGAGAAGACCATCCTCTTTATCGACGAGATACACACGATCGTAGGAGCAGGCGCGGTGACCGGCGGTTCCATGGACGCATCCAATCTTCTAAAGCCGGCACTCAGTTCGGGCAAGCTGCGCTGCATCGGCTCCACTACCTACGACGAGTACAACAAGATATTCGAAAAAGACCGCGCCCTGTCGAGGCGCTTCCAGAAGATCGATATCAGCGAACCCAGCCAGAGCGAGGCTGTGGAGATACTCAAGGGCTTGCGGCCTAAGTACGAGGAATTCCACAGAGTCCATTTCTCCGACGACGCCCTGGAGGCGGCAGTGAGGCTCTCAGCCCAGTTTATCACCGAGCGCAGACTCCCCGACAAGGCTATCGACGTGATCGACGAGGCCGGGGCCAGAGCGAGGATCGGAGCCTTCAAGCAGGGGCAGAAAAAGGAAGTTGCGCCCGAAAGCATTGCTGCCGAAGAAGCTTCTACCGCCGAAGCTTCTTCGGATGAGGCATCCTCAGACGAGACGCTGCCGGGCGAGGTGATTGTGGACATCAGGGTTCCGGAGATCGAAACCGTTGTAGCCAAGATTGCCAGGATTCCCGAGCGTTCCGTATCGTCCTCCGAAAAAGAACGGCTCTCGGGCCTCGAGACATCCTTGAAGCAGGAGGTGTTCGGCCAGGACAACGCCATCGATGCGGTGGTCAAGGCGGTAAAACGCTCCCGAGCAGGATTCAGGGCTCCGGATAAACCGGTGGCTAACTTTCTCTTTGTCGGCCCCACCGGCGTGGGCAAGACCGAACTGGCCAGGCAGCTGGCCAAGCAGCTGGGAGTTAGCCTTCACCGCTTCGACATGAGCGAGTACCAGGAAAAACACACCGTCTCCCGTCTTATCGGCTCACCTCCCGGCTATGTGGGCTACGAGGAAGGCGGTCTTCTCACCGACACGATCCGCAAGAATCCCCACGCCGTCGTGCTCTTGGACGAGATTGAGAAGGCCCATCCAGATATCTACAATATTCTCCTGCAGATCATGGATTATGCCACCCTCACGGATAACCAGGGCAGGAAGGCGGACTTCCGCAACGTCATCCTCATTATGACCAGCAACGCCGGCGCCAGGGATGTTGGCAAGAATCTCATCGGGTTCGGGGACAGAACCCTGAGCAACTCTGCCCTGGACGAGGCGGTGGAGCGGGCTTTCACTCCCGAGTTCAGGAATAGGCTGGACGCGGTTGTCCACTTCGGCAATCTGCCCATGGAGGTTATCGAGCGCATCGTTTCCAAGGCCCTAGACGACTTCAATACACAACTGTCAGAGAAAAAGGTCAGACTGGTAGCCAGGGAGTCGGTGATCAAATTCCTGGCTGAAAAGGGTTATTCCAGGGAATTCGGCGCCCGCAATATTTCCAGACTGGTGGAGGACAAGATCAAGTCTTTCTTTGTCGACGAAGTGCTCTTCGGACGACTTGAGAAGGGTGGTACCGCAGTGGCCGACCTGGTGGACGGACAGATCGTATTTAGCGTCGAGCCCCAGGCAACGGAGCTGGTAACCAATACAACGAAAGAACCAGCGCCGGTTCAGCCCTAAACCCCACCCATGATCCGCTTTCTAGGAAGGCTGGAAGAACTGGATTTCGACGGTCTTTATCCATTCCCTCCAGTAGATGCGGCCTCCCCGGAAGGCATTGTCTGCGCCGGCGGAAATCTCTCGCCGGGAATGTTGCTCTCAGCCTATCGTCAGGGTATATTCCCTTGGTACAGCAATGACGAACCTATTCTCTGGTGGAGCCCCAATCCGCGTTTTGCCATTCTGCCCGAAACGCTCCATATTTCCCGGAGCTCCCTCCGTCTCCTGCGCCAGGCTGAATACAGCTTCAGCCTGGACAGGAATTTCAGGGCTGTTATGGAGGCTTGCGCAAAGGTGCCTCGACCGGGCCAGGATGGCACCTGGATACTCCCGGAGATGATCGAAGCCTATACGAGGCTGCATCGACTGGGATATGCCCATTCGCTGGAAGTGTGGAAACAAGGCCTGCTCGTCGGAGGCCTCTACGGAGTCAGCCTCGGGGGCGCATTTTTCGGTGAGTCTATGTTCAGTCTGAGCCCTGGAGCATCCAGGGCAGGATTCCTCAGTCTTGCGCTTTGGCTGTTCGAATGGGGATTTCTGCTCATCGACAGTCAGGTGCATACCCTTTATGTGGAAACCATGGGTGGTGTCGATCTGCCTAGGGGAAGCTATCTGGCAAAACTTGACAAAGCCCTGCGGCTTACCGATCGCAGGGGGAATTGGAACGATCTTTTTCCGGAATTTCCCCGATCCGCTGCCCTAGCCCGGATTCTCGGGCCGAACCTGGATTTTCTCCCACAGACCGGTTTTTAGTCCAGAAAAGGCAAAGCATGGAAGATCGGGCGCGGTTGTAGAATAATTGTCGTTTTTTTCATAGAGTAAAGTACATGGCAGGTAGTGTAGGACGATGAAGGTATTATTTGTGCAGCTGCCCGTTCAGGATCCCGAGGGCGAGGACTCCAAGGCGAACGTTCCCCTCGCAGCCGGCTACCTGGCAGCCTATGCCGAATCTCAAGGACTTCTCAGACGTTCCCAGTGGAGCATTCTCGACGGGACGACCAGTTCCTACGGTTCGGACACGGCGATTATCGAGGCAATCGTCGGCTCTGAGGCAGACCTGGTCTGTTTCAGTCTCTATGCCTGGAACCTGGAACGCAGTCATTTTATCGCGGGCAAGGCCAGGGAGCGGCTGCCCAGATCCCGTTTTATCGCCGGCGGCCCGGAGATCGCCGAGGGCATGCCGATCATGGACAGATCTCCGTTCAACGCCCTCGTCTCAGGAGAGGGCGAACTCGCTTTCGCCGAGATCCTCAAGGACATGGAACAGCACAGGCCCCTCACCAGGCTCTACAAGGCAAAGGAGCTGCTCGATCTCTCCGCCTTGCCCAGCCCCTATCTGGCAGGCACGCTCCCACTGGTAAAGGATAAGCCCGTCCACATCGAAACCCTTCGGGGCTGCCCCTATCACTGCGCCTATTGCTTTTACGGCAAGCAGTACCCTGTCATACGGCGCTTCTCCGAGGACGATGTCATCTCCCTTGTACGACGAGCCTCACACATCGGGGTTTCGGAGATCTATCTCATGGATCCCTCATTTCAGTACGGGGACCGGGCATCCGGCATGCTCAGGGAAATCGCCCAGGCCAACACGGCTGCCATACCCATCCATGCCGAACTTCGGCTGGATATGCTGGACGAGGATTTTGGCTCACTGCTAAAAAACGCCGGCGTAGGTTCCATCGAGGCCGGCCTGCAGAGCATCAATCCCAAGGCACTGGAGGCCGTGGGAAGAAAAATGGACAGGGCGGGCTTTGCCCGGGGAGCCGAAATACTCCAAAAGCAACGCATAGTGGTCAAGACAGGCCTGATTCTCGGACTTCCCTTCGACGGCTACGAACAGGTAATCGAAACATTCGACTTTTTAGGCATGCAGGGGCTCGGCCAGGAAGCGGAGCTGTATCCACTCTCCTTCCTCCCCGGCACGGACGCCAGGGAAAGGGCGGACGAGTGGCGCATGTCCAGGATGGAACAGCCCCCCTACTGGGTGACTAGCAACGACTGGATATCCGGGGACGATATGGTGGATGCCATCGCGGCCTTCGAAGAAAGCTTCGATGTGGAATGGGCATCGCCCCCGGCTCCGCATTTTGGCCTGGAGCGCGGTGGCTTCCGTTCCTTCGTCGACACGAGAAAATTAGAAAACATCGACTGGATGCGGCTCAATCCCGGAAAGCTGGCCTCGTCGTTAACCCTTTTAGCCGATGCCGATGACCCCGAGAGCCTGTCGCGGCTTGTCAGGGCAGCCAAGGACTTCAGGCGGGACAATCCCTACAGCCTGTATCAGATCGTTCTCTGCAGCGAGACGAGAATTCCTTCGGAACGGCTGGTGGAGCGGATCCAGGACGCATTCATGTTTCCCGACCACTACTACGAGCTCTCCCACTATTTCTCTCCCGATCCCCAGGAGGGCTATCAGGTGCGGATGTTCTTCGCTACGAAGAATTTTTCGCTGGCCTACAGGGCTATCGAGGAAGCCCAGGACCTTGAGACGATGATCGTGATCTCGGGCAAGGGCGGCTATAACGCCGACAGGCTTTACGACCTGCTTCCCTATGTGGTCTTCGACAGGGAAAAAATCCCCTTTGACAGGCTCTATCAGCTTCTGGGACTCTATGCCGATTTTCCCCATATGCTCATCGAGGCGCCGGAAGACCTCTTTTAGTACATCGCATCCAGGTCGGCCCTGGATACGCAACTTCCCGTTTTGAGATATTCCCGTATGTTGTCCAAGGTCTGTACCACCGCCCTCGCCGTGGCTTGGTGAGTGGAACCGCCCACATGCGGCGAAAGGATCACGTTGGGAAGCTGGTGGATGGGATAGCGGGAAGGAGCTCCCGTCCTGCCGCTCTGGGGATAGGTATACCAGGCATCGATGCCGGCTCCGAGGAGAATTCCATCCTTCAATGCCAGATAGAGTCCTTCCTCGTCCACGATCGAGCCCCTGCCGACGTTGACCAGGAACTTGCCCTTCATTCCCAACAGAAGCTCCCTGCTCAAGAGGCCTTGGGTGAGGTTGGTGGCAGGCAGGGTTACAAAGACTATCTCCGCCTCGTCCAACGCGGGTTTTAGATCCGGGACGACCTTGTCGAAACCATCGGGAACTGCCAGTCCGCTTTTTCTTCTCCAGCCGATAACCTGGCAGGAAAATGCCTTGAGCAGCTTGGCCAGAGCCTGGCCGACTGCGCCCGTACCGAGGACAGTGCAGGTCTTGCCGAAAAGGCTGTTCCAGTTGTCCTCGGCGCCGGCCTTTACCCAGAAGCCGTGCCAGAGTTCCTTGCTCAGATCGTTGTGGAATTCCACGATGCGTCCATAATAAGCCAGGCAGAGGGCCAGGGCTTTTTCTGCCACGTCGAAGGCGTTGGCATGGACATTGAAGACCTGGACATTCCGATCGCGGAGTTCAATCAAGGGCAGGTGATTGATGCCGGTAAAGGACTGGAAAATTCCCTTGAGCTTCGGGCTTGCCAGGTAGACATCCTTGGGAAGGTTTCCCGCGAGCATGAGGTCGAGATCGGCGATCTCGGGCGAATCGGGTTTCAAGCCCAGGGAAAACCGATGCTCGGGAAAGTCTTTGGAGAGGGTTTCGAGGCCTTTGTCCCAAATGGAGCGCAGGGGCATAAAAGAGCCAAAATGCATTTTTACGTAACCTCCGGGTTTACATGCTAGGCTCAGAATAGATTCCGACCCGTTTCTTGGCAAGCCTGTCCTGCACTGCGTATTTCTTGGGATTCGGCCGGAGGAGAGCCGCCCAACATCGGCGCTCTCCGATGTTGGGCGGCCCGGAAAAAATGTGATATAGATTAGCAAAGGGATTTTCCGCCGGCCTTATCGTGCCGATACATATAAGGACAATTCCTGTCTATATGCCGTATCCAAGGAGAGCTGCACGAATGAGAGTTACCGAAAGGCTTCGACGCCCGAGATTATACGCTGCGCTGGCGGCGTTGTTGCTGGCCGCAGGCTGCGCGAGCGCCCCCCCCGCTAAGGAGACGAGCCTTACCGATCTGGTCATCGCCGGGGATATCAACGCTATCAAGAAGTTCTACGCCAATCAGGAGCAGCTCAACCAGCGTGACGCCCAGGGGCTCTATCCCCTGCACTACGCGGTTCAGCGCGGCGACCCGCAGGTCGCGGAGATTCTTATAGTATTGGGCGCCAAGCCCGATGTGACCGATCCTGCGGGAAAAAGTCCCCTGCGCTACGCCGTGGACAGGCGACTTCCGACAATGGCATCGATGCTGGTAGACCGATCCGCCGATCCCTTTGTGGCCGACGCCTCGGGATCGACTCCCGCCGAAGCGGCGCTGGTGGCAGGGCCTGAAATGATCCGGGCTGTATTCAATGCTAAAAACATCAATGCCGCTGGGCAGGATGGCAGGACAGTTCTCCATACCGCCGCGGACAAGCTGATGGTGAATGAGGTCGGGGTGCTCCTGGATATCGGCGCATCGGTGCAGACCAAGGACAAGGCGGACAGGACTGCCCTGGACCTCGCCCTCCTCTACCCCGACAGAAAAGAGGCGGCGATGATTGCCGAAAAGCTCATCCTGCGCGGCGCCAGCCCCTCCTTCCCTGAATTCGCCTGGTTCGCCACCACGGTGCGTTCCACCGACTTCAACACAGTGCGGTTCAGCAACGGCAACACACCTCTACACGAGTCAATTTCCCGCTTCCAGCTGGGTTTTGCGGACTTTTTGCTTTCCCGGGGCCTGACTCCCAATATAAAGAATGTCAACGGCGACGCACCGCTTCACACAACGGTAAGAACCGGCTGGCTGGAAGGAGCCGAGCTCTTGCTCAAGAATGGCGCCGACCCTGACATACGGGACGCCAAGAGCAATACATCCCTTCATCTGGCCTCGCCCCCGACGGTACGACTTTCAATGACTCAGCTTTTGCTGCGCTATAAGGCCGATCCCTCCCTGAAGGACCAGGAAGGCAACACGGCGCTCCACAAGGCGGTCAAGCTGGCCTACGAGCCCCTTATCGTCGAAGAACTCATCAAGGCGGGAACTCCGGTCAACTCGGCCAACCTCGAGGGCGACACGCCTCTCATGATCTGCGTCAAGGCAGGCAACTATCAGTATGCCGACGCGCTGATCAACGCCGGATCCGACGTGTTCCTTCGCAACCTGGCCGGTCAGAGCCCCCTCTCGATCGCAGTGAGCCGCGGCCCCGAGGCTGTTGACAAGATCGTGCTGGAATCCAACGTGAACAATAGGGACAACGTGGGCAACAGTGTCATCGCCACGGCGGTGGGCATGAAGGGCTCGCCCGAGGTTGTCTCCCTCATCCTGGCAAAGGGAGGGGATCCCAACACCAGAAACAATTCCGGCGACAACGCTCTTCATGTGGCGGTACGGCTGAACCTGGCCCAGCAGGGCCTGCTCCTGCTGAACGCGAAGGCTGATATCTTCCCCTCGAACTCGGCCAACGAGACCCCGGTATTCCTAGCCCTCGCGGCTAAAGACGGTCCCTATGACTGGTTCTTCATTCCCGCGGTCATTACGGCCAGGGATTCCAATGGCGATACGGTAGGCCACTTGGCGGCCCGCAAAGATCTGGCTGATGGCTTGGACTATCTGCGCGGAAAGGGCGCCGATCTCGAGGCGGTGAACGCCGCCAAGGAAACGCTGCTCCACGCCGCTGTAAAGACCGACGCCGCCGAAGCCACCAGGTACCTGATCGCCAACGGAGCCGTACTCTCGGCTCGGGACGGCAACGGCGACGCTCCGTTGAACACTGCGGTGCTTTCGGGCGCTAAAACTTGTTTGCAGGTTTTGGTGCTCTCAGGCGTTGATCTGGATGCCCGGAATTACACCGGCGAAGCTGCCCTGCATCAGGCGGTGCGAAAGCAGAACGCTGAGTTCGCCTCGTACCTCGTCGACCGCGGAGCCTCCCTGGAAGTGAGGGACAACCGTGGCTTTACTCCCCTGGCTGCGGCCGCTCGGGAAGCCCAGACAACGATCGCCCAGTACCTTATAAAATCAGGGGCTCTTATCGACGCCCGGGATTATGCCGGTTCAACTCCGCTCTACCAGGCGGTGGATTCCGGACAGCTGGATCTGATCCGCAGCCTGGTGCAGTCCGGTGCCGATATCCTGGCCAAGAACGCGGCAGGAGACTCGGTACTCCTCTCATCGCTAAAGAAAGGCCTGGGCGTCATGAGGGAAATTCTCGGCAACTCCACCAAGGACAAGGCTGACTCGGAAGGCAAAACTCCCCTGCGGCACCTGGTGCAAGCCCGGGCATCCATGGACGCTCTCAAGCTCGCGCTTTCCACTGGCGCCGATCCCTCCAGCAGGGACCGCTATGCCGATACGCCCCTCCATGCGGCAATTCAGCAGAAGGATACCGAAACGGCCGCGCTTCTGCTCTCCTCGG
Organism: Spirochaetota bacterium; assembly: GCA_023421875.1. Lineage (GTDB taxonomy): Bacteria > Spirochaetota > Spirochaetia > Treponematales > Rectinemataceae > UBA2256. The sequence continues at coordinate 9,847 of JAEZSM010000135.1, forward strand.
GCGCCGATCCTTTCGCGCCCAACTACCAGGGCTTAAGCCCGATCGCCCTCGTGCTGGCCGAAAACTCCGAGCTTTCCCTGAGAAACTTTGTGGGATCGGCGGGACTGGTGGCTAAGGACGCGATGGGTGAAGGCTTTCTACACTATGCAGTGCGCGCGGGCAAGGCTGACGCGGTCAAGATTCTCCTGGCCATGGGCGCAGACAAGGCCGCACGTAACAACGCAGGCGAATCGCCCAAGGATGTTGCGACGACAAAGGGCATGAGCGCCATAGAGGCGATGTTCTAGAAAAAGCAGGGCATCGTTAGGCGAGCAAAAAAAGTCATTCGACTTTTTTTGCTCGCCTTTTTTTTCGGTTCCGCGAACCTTGTTGCACAGAGCAGTCAGCGGTCAGCCGCCGCACTCAGATAATTCTTGCCGCTCCCGTAGTTTTTCCAGAGCCCGCTCCTGAATCTGCCGCACCCGCTCCCTGGTTATGCCCAGAACCTTGCCTGTCTCTTCGAGGGTATGGGTGGATTCCCCCGAAAGACCGTAGCGCAGCTTGAGAATAGTCGTCTCCCGGGTGCTCAAGCCCTGGAGCACGCATTCGAGCACTTCTTTCAACGTGGTCTTGAATACCTCGGAGTAGGGATCAACGATGGTTTCATCCCGGATGAGTTCAGCTAAGGGAGTGGAATTGTCATCATCGATAGCCGAATCGAGGCTGGCGGTGTTCTGAGAAAACTCCATAACCTTTACCAGCTTCTGTCTGCTCATGTTTAACCGTTCGGCGAGCTCGTCCAGCTGGGGATCCCGGCTAAGTTCCTGGGTAAGCTGCTTGGAAGTATAGTAGCATTTTCGGATAATGTTGAGCATATGGACTGGAATCCGTATCACCCTTCCCTGGTCGGCCAGGCTCTTTATTATCGCTTGCCGGATCCACCAGGTAGCATAGGTTGAAAAGCGGTAGCCTCTGCTATAGTCGAAACGCCCCACCGCTTCGAGCAGCCCGATATTCCCCTCGTCGATAAGGTCCAGAAGCCCCAAGCCCCTGTGCTGATACCCCTTGGCTATGGAAACGACAAGCCGCAGGTTGGCTTTGACCATTTTCTGCTTGGCATCGGTAAGCCAACGCTCGGCCTCCTTGAGCTCGCCTATTGCCTCGCTGTCTCCTCCGACGATATCGGCGCGCTTCCTCAATGCTCCCACCCGGGCATTCAGTTCGCTTATTTCCTTTCCGAGGGATTGTTCCTCCGCGGCATTGAGTAGTTCCACCTTGGAAATCTGGTAGAGATAGAGCGATAATGGATCCTGCTCTTCGGTGCGGGCTTTGCCCTGTCCTTTCTTAGTATGGCTTTGAGGGAGTTTGTGATGGGAGCTCAGCAGGTCCTGAGTTCCCTGCGAGCCCGAAACATCGTTATACGTTCTGCGATGTGCCATGCCTTTTCGGCCTTTGACTTTTAGAAATAAAAATTCAGAAGTTCGCTGGCTTTGATAAAAGCTCCGCGAAAGTCTGGATTGTTATACAATACAACCTTTCAATTCAAAAAAAAAGAGTAAAGTGAGTGCGACCGAAAATGTTGGGATAGAGACAAGAGTATTATTAGAGCGTTCTGTTCAGTCTCTCGGAGCCAATGCGGGATCTATGGGTTGGCCATTTCTGAAGACAAAGAAATACGCTATAGGAGAGCCGTCCTTCGCATCGAGCCCTATGCGGCCGATTTCCTCGCCCGAGTCCAGCTGATCCCCTGTTTTTACGTAAAGTGTTTCATTGCCGCCGTAGACATAGACATAGCCCGACTTGGCCTGAACGAAGGCTACCTGATTGAAACCCCTGGAAGGTCCCGCGGAGACTACCGTCCCCGAAGCTACGGTCTTGGCGGATTCGCCCGGCTCTACCTTGAACATCACTCCCTCGAGCTTGCCGTCGAGGTACATTGCATGACCTTTGGCAGGCCAGCCGATATTAAGATCAACCGCTTTGTCATGCGTTTTTACCGGTTCAGGCAAGGGTACGGCCGTCTGGGGCTGCACAGCGACGGAAGCCGGCTGCTGGGCTGGAACCGGTTGTTGCGGTACTGTGGGTTGTTGTGGTACTGGTTGCTGGGCTGCGGGTGAAGGGCTCGCCTGAGCCTGGGTCGAGGGGGCAAGACTCGTCGATGAGCTGGAACTGACTGTCGAAGGAGTTGGCGTATCGGCTTTGACTACCGTCCCCTGGGGAGGCGGTATAAGGTTGCTGTCCACCGTCGTTCCATCTTTTTTCCCCGGAATGACGAGGATGTCGTCGATTTTTAATATGTACGAGCTGGTCAGTTTATTGGCCGAGAGCAGTTCCTGAAGGCTGATGCCGTACTGCCGGGCTATGCCGTAGAGCGTTTCGCCCTTGGCCACCCGGTGCACCGAAGGAATGACCAGTATTGTTCCTATCCTCATCTTTGTCGGATCGGTGATGTTATTGGCGGCCGCCAGGGCTTCGTAGGGGACATTGTATTTTCTAGAAACCGAGTAAAGAGTCTCGCCCTTGGCCAGTGTATGGTTTGATGCCTGCTCCTCCGCCGCAGCGAGGAATGCAGCCGAGAATAGAAAAAACACAGCCGCTATGGTTAAAGATGCGCGTTGTCTCATATGTCTTTTTGATGTATCGGCTGAAAACCGAAGGGGGTTGAGGATAAACCATATTCAGCATCGCCGGGATTCAGCGCTTTCGGCGTTCCGGCCGCCTCATCCCTTTTCTTTTTGGCAGTAAATGGATAGTATTAATCATATTTATCCTAGGAGACCAGAACAATGTCGGAACGCTCACCCCTGCACAACGCGAGGTTCGCTTATATTCCCAAAATGCCCGAAATCCTGGGCGCCCCTCTGTCTTCCATCGAAGCCATTCCTGTCAGCGTTGTCGAGCCTTCCCGGGACAAGGATACGCTGAAGCAGGTTTTTTCCCACAGCTACGGCAAGCCTGCGGTCAGGTTCGGCCCAGGCGGCAATCCCTTCGGCGGGAAATCGATGACCCTCGGTGTGCTGCTTTCCGGAGGTCCTGCTCCCGGGGGGCATAATGTCATAGCCGGGCTTTTTGACGGGCTGAAAAAAGCCTCGCCCGAGTCGAGG
>JAEZSM010000144.1 GCA_023421875.1 Spirochaetota bacterium
GTGTATTAAAGGGCCTTGAAGCTGAAGTCAGCGCCCTGGTGAAGCCTTACGGGTTTATCGCCACCGCAGGGCAGTCCATGGGCTCGCGGCACATGCTTACCAAGAAACCGGTCACCAAGCTTGCAGATATCGCAAACATGAAGATGCGCGGACCGAATGCGGTCTATATAAGCATGTTCAAGTCCCTGGGCGCCGCAGGCACCACCATGGACTGGAACGAGATCTATACCGCACTTCAGACCGGGGTTATCGACGGCATGGAAGCCTCGCCCTCGATGATCAATTCCATGAAATTCCAGGATGTGGCCAAGAATCTTACGATAACCGACCATATCATCGCCTGTGTGTATTATTTCTTCAACGAGAAGTGGTACAACAGCCTGCCCGCGGACCTGCAGAAAATTGTCATGGACTGCGCCCAGGAAGCCGCCCAGTATCAGGCCAAGCTGGATGAAGCCGACCAGGTGGCAGCCCTGGATAAGATCAAGGCCGCCGGCGTGACAGTCCATGTGCCCGCCGACAAGGCTAAATGGGTTGAGGCGTGCAAGCCCATGCTGGCCGAGTACAGGGCCAAAGGCCCTGCCTGGAACAGCTTTATCGACAAGATGCTTGCCATAAAGTAACGTAAGCTCGGTTTTCTCTTTCCCCAGGTCGTTCCCGCTGAAAACGGGAACGACCTTGTGTATTACACCGATACAGGGAGTCGCCGGAATGGCAAAAAAAATCTACCGCTTTTTCGACCGCCTGCGGACAATTCTGCTCGTTTCGATATCTTCCTTTACCATTGTACTTTGCTTTTTACAGATCCTGCTCAGGTACTTTACCTTTATAAAGCTGCGGCCCTTCGCCTGGGGCGACGAGGTTTTGCGTCTTTCGGCGATCTGGGTGATTTTTTTGGGTATAAGCATAGGGGTACGGGATGGTTCGCATTTCACCGTCGATCTCTTTCTAAACAAGATCCGTTCTGTCAGGTTCCGGCGCGCCGCCGACACTCTGATCGACCTGATTGTCATTGCGCTTTTGGGAATCCTGACCTGGAAGGGCTATGTGTACACGTCGATGAACGTGATGAGCAGCCTCCAGAACATCCAGCTATCCATGGCCTTGTTCTACGCCGCGATTCCGGTGGGCTGCCTGTTCGAGCTCTTCGAATACGGTTACAAGCTGGCATACGGAAACGATTACAAGCTGAAGATGCTTTCCAAATAGAGGCTTCCAGGGGATCCGGCCGAGCCCCTTTGAACGCTAAAACGAGAAAAACCGAGGAGTTGCTGCATGTGGCAGATATGGCTTGTGTTCGCCGTGCTCTTAGCCTTTATTTTCGCCGGGTTTCCCATCTACATGGCTATAATCCTCACCACCACCTGTTTTATGATCGGTATGGGGCTACCCCTGAATCTGGTGGTGATAAAAATGTTCGGGAGCGTCAACGCCTTTTCACTCATGGCCATTCCTTTTTTTATTATCGCTGGCAATATTATGGCCAAATCGGACATAACCGACCGCATCGTGGATCTCTCCGACTCGATGGTGGGGCAGTTCAAAGGCGGTCTGGGCCACGTTAACATTCTGGCGTCCATGTTTTTCGGGGGTATCCAGGGCTCGGGAATAGCCGACGCCTCGGCCATTGGGGGAATGCTTATCCCCGCCATGGAAAAACAGGGCTACGACAAGGACTATGCCGTTGCGGTAACCGCCGGCTCGTCAATGCTCAGTCCGATAATTCCGCCCAGTATCGCCATGATTCTTTTTTCGTATTATACGGAGATTCCGGTAAGCCGGCTTTTTTTAGGCGGAATCGTGCCGGGCTTGGTCATTGCCGCTCTCCAGATGCTCTGGAACAGGATCGAGTATTCACGACGCGGGTATAATATCCCCACCCATCCTTTTTCACTGAGGCGGCTGGCAAGCACCTTGAAGCGCTCGATCGGCGCTCTGCTCATGCCCCTGATCATTATCGGCGGCATTATTTCCGGAGTCGTTACCGCCACCGAGTCGGGGGTCATCGCCATAGTATACGGGTTGATCTACGGGTTTTTCGTATCGAAAAAACTAAAGCCCCGGGATCTTATATCGATCCTCAAAAGTTCGGCGGTGACCACCGCTGTCGTGATGATCACCATCGCGGCCACGGGAGCCCTGTCCAACGTGCTGGTGCGCATGCGCTTTCAGGCCAATGTCACCGACTACGTGGTGAATGTGATAGGGAATCCAGCGCTGGGCACGCTCTTTCTGATGTTTGTCATATTCGTCCTGGGAATGTTCTTGGATCCGACGGTGCTTATAGCGATGCTGGCGGCCACGATAGTGAGCATAGGCAACTCCTTCGGCTTCGATCCTATCCACTACGGTGTGGTAATGGTAATAATGATGCAGGTGGGGGCGATAACGCCGCCGGTAGGATCGTTTCTTTTTGTCTCCTGCGGCATAGCCAAGCTCCCCATAGACAAGGCGGCTAAACCCCTTATTCCCTTTATCGCCACGATAATGGTTACAATTCTGTTGAGCTTTTTTATTCCCCAGCTCGTGGTAAGCCTTCCCAACTTTATTCTGGGAGGAAGCTGAGGCGCTGAATACGCATAGTGCTCTTCAGATTGTTCGAGCGCAAAGCTCGGCTGATTATGGAAATACTAGGAGGAGATAATGATAAAAATCGGCATCGCAGGCGCCGGGGCTATTGCCGGCGTTCACATCGATTCATATAAGCGGTTTCCGGAACATTGCCAAATTACTGCGGTCTGCGACACCTTCAAGGACAAGGCCGAAGCCATGGCGGCAGAGAAAGGGCTCGGCGCACAGGTGTACGGGGATTTAAAGCAGCTGCTGGCCGACCCGGAGGTGGACGCGGTGAGCATCTGCCTGCCACCGAACGCCCACTGCGCCGCTGCGGTTGAGGGCTTGGGCGCCGGCAAGCACGTGCTAGTGGAAAAACCCATGGCCGGCTCTCTGGAAGAATGCGACCGCATGGTAAAAGCCGCAGAGGAGAGCGGAAAAATTCTGGGTATCGTAAGCCAAAATCGTTACAAGACCCCGGTGGACAAGCTCAAGCGTATTTTAGATCAAGGCTTGCTGGGAAAGGTTTCTTTCGCCAATTTCGATTCACTCTGGTGGAGATCCCAGGTGTACTACGATCTGTGGTGGAGGGGCACCTGGGCTCAGGAGTCAGGGGGCTGCTTTATGAGCCATGCCGTCCACTATCTGGACCTGATGCATTACCTCTTCGGCATGCCCTCGGGGGTGAGCGCTACGATCCACAATGTGGGGCACGCCAACTCGGAGTGCGAAGACGTAGGCTTTGCGGTCTTCGACTATCCCGACAAGAAAATACATTTCACCTGCTCCCTGGTGAGCAACGGAGAGCGCCAGAGCATTACGGTAGAAGGCGAAAACGCATCGGCCAGCGTGCCCTGGGCAGTGTCTGCCAATCAGTCTTTGCCCAACGGCTTTCCCCAGGAGGATGGCGATGGTAAAAAGGCGCTCGAAGAAGCCTATAGCGCCATGGCCGATCTGCCCTTCGAGGGCCATGACGCCCAACTGTTGAATTTCCTGCGGGCTATCGATGGAAAAGAAACAATCGCGCTGGACGGCAGGGCTGGCAGAAAAACCATCGAGCTTATAATGGGGATCTATAAATCCTCGGTATCCGGCGGCTCCGTCAGCTTCCCCCTTAAACTCGATGATCCTTTCTACCGCAAGGAGAGCATGGTCGCGCTTATGCCCAAATTCCACGAAAAGAAAAAGAGCGTGGACAATTTCAGCGCTACAAAGATCACCCTGGGCAGGGACCTGGGGCGATAAGTCCCGCTTAAGAGACAGACGCAGCGCGTCCTAGCAATGACAACGCAGCGCGGCGCTGACGGCAAAGACTACAAAAGCAAGGCTTTTTTCAGTATATTTAAGCTAATTACAAAACTCGTCTGAGTTTTGAAAAAGCCTCGGGTATCATTTCATAGTGAGTAAGGAGTATTTTTGATGGATAGCAAATCGCTGGAAAAAATCGCCCTGTCGGTTCGGAGCCTGAGCATCGACGCGATCAATAAGGCCAATTCAGGCCACCCGGGGCTTCCCCTGGGCGCAGCGGAATTGGCAGCCTACCTCTATGGCCAGGAGATGACCTACGACGCAGGCGATCCTTCCTGGATCAATAGGGATAGGTTCGTGCTCTCCGCCGGTCACGGTTCCATGCTGCTTTATTCGATTCTGCACATGGCGGGATTCCCCATAAGCATCGATGACATAAAGAGTTTTCGCCAGGTGGGTTCCAAGTGCGCCGGGCACCCCGAATACGGTGTAACCCCGGGCGTCGAGACCACCACAGGACCCCTAGGCCAGGGAATCGCCACGGCGGTGGGCATGGCCATTGGCGAGCGCATGATGGCCGCCAGGCTCAATACGAAGGATCACACGGTCATCGATCACTACACCTATACGCTGGCCGGCGATGGCTGCCTCATGGAGGGCGTCTCTGCCGAAGCATGCTCCTTGGCGGGGCATCTCGGCCTGGGCAAGCTCATTGCCTACTACGATTCCAATGCAATTTCCATCGACGGCTCTACCACCCTGGCCTTTACCGAGGATGTGGGCGCCAGATTCGAATCCTACGGCTGGCAGGTACTCACTGGCGACATGTACGATTTTGCCGGGCTGGCCGCCTTGACCGAAAAGGCCAAGGCAGAGACCGGGAAGCCTAGCCTGATAATTCTTAAAAGCGTCATCGGCAAGGGTTCTCCCAACAAACAGGGCACAGCGGGCATCCATGGCTCGCCCCTGGGCGAGGAAGAAGCCGCCAAGGCCAAGACCGCCATGGGCATACCCCTGGACACGCCCTTCTGGGTTGCCCCCGAGGCCTATGCATATTTTGAAAAACATCGATCTGCTCTGAAGGCGCGCAAGGACGCCTGGCAGAAAACCTACGAAGCCTGGGGCAAGGCTAATCCGGAAAAATCCGAGGAGCTTAGCGCATGGTTCTTCAACAGGCCCGTTAAGGAACTGGATCTGCCAGCCTTTGCCAAGGGTGACAAGATCGCCACCCGGAACGCATCCGGCAAGGCACTGGCTGCAGTGGCGGCAAGCTGGCCCAACCTGGTTGGCGGCTCTGCTGACCTGACCAGCCCCAACGTAACCCAGCTGCCGTCCGATCCCTCCGGGCTTCCCCTGGACTTTACGGCCAAGAATCCCGGCGGCCGCTATATCCGCTTCGGCGTGCGGGAGCACGGGATGGCTGCCATCGCCAACGGCCTGGCGCTCTACGGCGGGTTCAGGCCCTTCGTGGCCACCTTCCTGGTCTTCGCAGACTATCTGCGGCCCGCCCTGCGCCTGGCCGCCCTTATGAAACTTCCGGTCATCTACGTGCTGACCCACGATTCGGTATTCATCGGCGAGGACGGCCCCACGCACCAGCCGGTGGAAACCCTGGCTTCACTCCGGGCTATTCCCAACTGCACGGTGCTGCGCCCCGCCGACGCTGAAGAGACCGCGGTAGCATGGCGGCTGGCGATGGAGAACACCGAGGGACCAACAGTGCTGGCATTGAGCAGACAGAACCTACCGGTTATGGAGAAGGACGATCCGGAATGGCCCTACACCATGGGCCTGGGCGCCTATGTGGTACGGAACAGCTCCACAGCCCCCGACGCGACCCTGGTAGCCTCGGGCTCGGAAGTCTCTTTGGCCCTGGCAGCCGCCGACAAGCTCAAGGCAGAAAGACCCGAGCTTTCGATCCGGGTTGTGTCGGTGCCCGACAGGAACGCATTCTTTGCAGCCCCAGCCCCGGTCCGGGACGCCATCCTGGCGCCGCCGGCCAAGGTTTTTGTAGCCGAAGCAGGCGTTGCCATGGGCTGGGAACGGATAGCCGAACCGGAGCGCATTCTCTCGGTCGAGCGCTTCGGCGAATCGGGCCCTGGCGACCAGGTGGCCGCCCACCTGGGCTTTACCGTCGATGCCTTTGCCGCCATGATCCGCGCTTCGCTATAACCGCAGGCACTTTCGCAGGACAAAAGGGCGGCGGCGGCCTAAGAGCGCCGCCGCCCTTTCTTTTTAATCCTCACTCTGGTAGAATCAGATATACCAGATACCAGATTGATTAAGTAAAAATTTCGGACTTCCCTGGGAGGCTCCGGCGGAGAGGACTAGAACATGGATGACAAAGAATTTGTCGGAATAGAACGGCGAAGCCTCGCGGAGCAGGTATACCTCCACCTCTGCAATTCCATAAGCAGCGGAAAATTCAAGTATGGTCAGATTATCAACACCAGAAAACTGGCGGAAGAGCTGAAGGTGAGCATGATGCCCATCCGGGAAGCCCTGAAACGGCTCGAGATGGACGGCGTGGTGGAAATTCGTCCCAGGAGCATGTGCCTGCTGCGCAAGCCCACGAAAAAAACGATTCTGTCGGCCATCGACGTGCGCGAATTGCTGGAAGTGCATTGCGTAAGGGCGATCTATGGGGCTATAGAAGAATCAAGATTAACCGATCTGAGAAAAATAATCGATTCCATGCGGGCCGTCATGGCAAAGGAGCCTATCGATTTAAAAAAATACATCCGCTATGACGGCCAGTTCCACAGAACGTTGTGCGATTTGGTCGACAACGAATTTGTCAGCAAATCGTACAAGGAACTGAACATCCACCTCAACATGAACTACATGTACGACATAGGGATCAAGCCCAATGTTTCCCAAACCTTTATCGACCATGTTGATCTGGTCGAGGCTCTTGCCAGGCACTCGCCCGCCGCCGTCGATATTATCGAAAAGCACTTGAAAATAAGCCGAAAAAATATCCTGAGCGGAGAATTCTTTACCGCCGACAAGGCCGGGGGCGAGGCGTAAAGGCAACTGCCGCGCCCGCTGTCTGCCCGGGAATACAGCGAGCCGAATTTGAATCCCGGGCAGCATAGAAAGGAGACGAGTATGAGCGGAGAAATTAGGATACAACGGAAAGCCCTGGAGCGGTTCTGCACCGATGTTTTTTTAAAGCTGGGACTTTCGGCCGCCGAAGCCGCCGACTCGGCGGAGATCCTGGTTGCCGCCGACGCCCGCGGTATAGCCAGCCACGGGGTCGGGCGCCTTTGGCGGTACGAAAACGGCCTCAAAAAAGGCATAATGTCCGGCGGCGTACAGCCAGAAATTCTGCGCGAGACGCCCATGTCCCTCGTGCTGGATGCCCGGGGCGCCATGGGGCTCTCCCTGAGCAAACTCACCATGGCCAAGGTGATCAACAAGGCCGAGGCGGTGGGCGCTGCCTTCGCCTCAATCCGTAATTCCAATCATTTCGGCATCGCTGGATTCTATACCGAGATGGCTGCCCGCCGTGACATGATCGGGATTTCCATGACCAACACCGCGGCCCTGGGCGTGCCTACCTTCGGCCGCCACGCCATGTTCGGCACCAATCCCATAGCGGTGTCAGTACCCGCCCTGGAGGGCAGGATGTTCACCCTGGACATGGCCACCACCTGCGTGACCCGGGGCAAGGTTGAAGTGTACGAGCGCGAGGGAAAGGCCCTGCCCCTTGGCTGGGCAGTGGACACGAAGGGCAAAGGAACCTCCGACGCCCACAGCCTTTTAGAGGATATGCTCTTCCAGCGCGGCGGAGGCCTGCTGCCCCTGGGCGGCGAAGGCGAGGAGTTCTCGGGCTACAAGGGCTATGGCCTGGCCGTCTTGGTCGACATTATGACTGCGGTGGCATCGGGAGGCGTCTTCGGGAAGTCTGTGATGGACAGCGAGGCAACCTCGGCCCGGGTATGTCATTTCTTCGGCGCTATCCGCCTGGACCTTTTCAGGGATCCGCTAGAGCTGAAAGGCGACATGAGCCGGCTTTTGTCCGAACTGATGGACGCCGAACCTGCCGAAGGCTGCGAGCGGGTTTACTATGCCGGGCTCAAGGAGCACGAGGCCGAAAACGTAAGCGCGAAGATCGGCGTTCCCCTTAGCGCCAAGGTAGCGGCCCAACTACGGCAGATCGGCCAGGGCTTGGGG
>JAEZSM010000186.1 GCA_023421875.1 Spirochaetota bacterium
CTATGCCCGCCAGCATGGCGAAAAGACAGCCTCCGGCCATGTCGGCCACCTGCTTGTAGAGTGTGCCGGCCACACTTTTGAGGGCTTCTTCCTCCGTCGCCTTTGCTTCTATGGAGCGGGGATAGGCTAGTGGAGCCGCTGGAGCCCAGGAAACCGCTTTCCAGAGGCGGATAAGGTTATAGTACAGGCCCGCCGAGATCGTATGCCTGCCCGGCGTGGGGTCGGCGGCAAAAGCCACGCCCAGGTGTGGATCCAGTCGCGGATCGTGCATGCCCGGCTCCTGTCCCCCGGCGTGGACGGCAAACTCAGCACCCTCGAGACCCAGGCGTTTGGCCGCTTCTCTGGTTCCGTCGGCAAAAAGAGCCCCTATGCCTTCGCGATTCGCCATAAGGCGTAAAAAAGCCTCTATCGATGCGCTGTCGCCCCAGGCCAGGCGTGCATCACCCAGCAGGTTTTTGGGGATAAGGCCGCGTTCCATGCACTCCAGAGCGAAGGCTATGGTGGATCCGGCGGAAATCGTATCCAGGCCGCTGCGGTTGCAGATGTCGTTGCAGCGGAAAATTGAGGCAAGATCATCGTTAAGCAAAAGCGGGCCGAAGGCTGCGTGGGTTTCGTATTCGGGTTTGTGGGTATGCCCGCCCTTGGGGTCGAGATCCTTCATGTCGCAGATTCCCCCGCAGCCTATGGCGCAGGAATAGCAGCGGTATTTCTTGGTTTCCCGGGCGATCACATAGTCGGGATTCAGTTTTTCCCGTTTTTCCTTGGGAAAGGACGAGGGGCCGAGAGCCCAGTTCCCTATGGGGGTGTCCCCATTCACGACGCCGCCGGTATTGTTGTAGATCGTTCCCCAGCGCCTGAAAAAGGCTGTCCCCATGAGGCCGTTTATCCTTACCACCAAGGGAAGTCCGATCATGGCGCCGGCGAAGGCGAGGTGCTTTCCTTTTATAAATGAAGGAAGATCGGCCTTGCCGACCTTGGCGGCGAAATCCTTGGAAAGTTGGGCGACCTTGGCAGGGTCCGCGCAGGATATTTTTTTGCTGCCCGCCAGAATCAGGGCCTTGAGCTTTTTGGAACCCATTACGGCGCCAACTCCGGACCTGGCCGCGTAGCGACCGCCATCGTTGGAAATGCCCGAGATCAGGGAGAGTTTTTCAGCCGCGTAGCCAATGGCCGCTATGGCCGGTTTGTTCTTCCCCTTATAGCGGACAGAAAGCAGCTCTTCTGTTTCTATGGCATCCTTGCCCCAGTACTCTTGGGCAGGTTCGAGCCTAGGACCCTCGTCATCGCAGACGAACAGTACCGGGGCTGCGGCGATGCCTTTAAAGAATATGCCGTCATAGCCGCAGCGCTTGATGGCCGGCGAAAAGTTGCCGCCGCAGTTCGCTTCGCCCCAGCCCCCGGTGAGGGGCGATTTGCAGGCGACCATCCAACGGCCGGTCATGAGCGCCCCGGTGCCGGTGAGGGCTCCGGACATAAAGGCTAACACATTCAAAGGTCCCAGAGGATCGGCGCCGGCGGGGATTTCGTCTAAAAGAATCCTCGCTGCCAGGCCGATGCCCCCCGCGAAATCCCTGTATAGTTCTTCCTGCAGCTGGAGCTCGCTGAAACTCCCTTTTGCCAGGTCGACAAAGAGAATCCTGCCCATGCAGCCGTACATAGAGGCTCCTTTACGCTAAACTGCCGAATGCCCGGCAATCCCAGGGCTATCTGACCCTTTGGCTTAAAAAATCCTCCCTGGGTGGCGAAAAGACATCGAGCAACCTTCCCTTGACGCGGCAATACACTCCGTGATTTTTGCCTCCGGGAATCAGCACACTGTCTCCTGTCTTAATAGTTCGGCTATCATTATCAATAAAAAAATCGAATTCGCCTTCCAGACAGTACGAAAGCTGCTCGTGGGGATGAGCGTGGGCTGCCCCCTTGGCGCCGGATTCGAAATACACTTCCACCATCATGGTTTTATCGCCGTATGCCTTGATCATGCGGGTTACCGCGCCAGATTCGATTATATCGACCTTTCCTTCTTTTTCGGGGAAAAAAAATTGTTCCATACGGAGCCCTCCGATCATGGTTGCTCTGCTTGACTATATCATAAAATTTCGCCACCATACAGGAAACTTTGAAGAAAGGAGCCGAAGCAGTGAGTGTAATCATCAATAATCAGTCGTATCGTGCACGCGAAGCTGCTTGAGGCCCGGCTAGAGAAAGCTCACCCCTCTTTCAATTCCTTTTACCTCGAGCGCTCCGCATTGTCAGGGATATTGCGCGCCTAGCGCAATCATCATACCGTACTAGCTACGGAACAAATGCCGCACACCGTGCGGGAGCGTACTATTATGGGCATTGACGCCAACCGTGGTGGAGGCTTCCTCCACACGATCCGCCGCAGGGCGGAAGGATTGTTCGGCGTGTACCGGGGACTTCCCAAACCCCTCTACACTTTATTTATCGTCACCGTGGTCAACTCGGTGGGGATTTTCGTGTTCCCCTTCATGACCCTCTATCTCACCGGCAGGCTGAACATGAGCCAGGGCGATGCCGGAAGATTCATGTTCTTCATTTCGATGGTCTATATACCGGCGGGCTTTATCGGCGGCAAGTTAGCCGACAGGCTGGGTCGCAAGAAAATTATGGTCGTCGCTCAAATAATCTCGGCGGCGATGTACATACCCTGCGGCTTCGCCGTATTCGCAAACTACGTGCCGGCATTGATACTTCTCAGCGTATTTTTCGACGGCATAACCGATCCGGCAAGAAGCGCCATGATGACCGACCTCACCACGCCCGAAAACCGGAGAACCGCATTCTCCCTTACGTATTTGGGGCACAACCTGGGCTTTGCAGTGGGATCGCTCATCGCGGGATTCCTCTTCGAGCACTCGACGTCGTGGCTGTTCTGGGGCAACGGGATCGCCATTTTCGCCGCCACCTACATTGTGGCGCTGAAGGTGCCCGAGACCAAGCCGACCCAGCAGCAGATCGACGCCACAATAGGATCGGGCAGCACCGAGGAAGCGTATAAGGGAAACCTGCTGCAGGCCCTTTTTTCAAGGCCTTTTCTCATCATCTTCACCATGATCACGACCTGGTACGGCTTCGTGTACGCCCAGCACCGCTTCGCCCTCCCCCTGCAGTCCAAGGAATTCTTCGGCCTGTCGGGAGCGGCGATATTCGGCACCTGCATGACGCTCAACGCGGCGCTGGTCATATTCCTCTCCACGCCGGTGATGGCCCTCACGCGCAAGTGGAAGCCCATCAACGCCGTGGCGCTGGCCGGAGTCTTCTACGCCGTCGGATTCGGAATGATCGGCGTTTCCAGGAACTTATGGCTTCTCTATCTTTCCACCATACTATGGACCCTGGGGGAGATCGTGAACGCGACCAACGAGGGCGCCTATGTGGCCAACCATACGCCCATATCGCACCGGGGCCGCTTCAACGCCGTGCTGCCGGTCATCGGCGGCATCGGCTGGACCATAAGCCCACCGGTGATCGGGGGCTTGATGGACAGGATTGGTTTAGGCTCGATCTGGCCCCTCATAGGGGCTATAGCCATGGCAGCCGCGATTCTCATATGGCTGTTGGGCAAGATTGAGGACAGGGTCGCGGCCAGGTCTGTGAAAGTTGTGGAAAAAATAAAATAAGGGTTGTATACTGTTTCAGGCGGCTGGGCTGTCAGGTTCCAGCCGCCTCATGAGGGTCGCAAGGCTGCGGAGGTGAAAAAAGTGCTTTTTATGGGCGATACTGGGATTGAACCAGTGACTTCTACCGTGTGAAGGTAGCACTCTCCCGCTGAGTTAATCGCCCATAAAAAGCACTAGAACCTTGCAGGAGGCCTTGCGCGCCCGCCTGCCCTGTCACTCGAGCGCTGCAAACGCCCGCCGACAGTGAGGCATCCTACCAAAGCCCATTGAGGCTGTCAAGAAGCGACCTAGGGAGAAGCGATGCGCCAGGAAGATCCGGCGATGCAGCAAAGCTACACTCAGCCTCCTCGAACGAGGAAAAAGGCTTCCCGTCAGGAAATTTCCATAGAATTCACCCGAAAGTCGATTCATCTCCTCATCGCCTTTATTCCTCTTCTCCTCTCCCTATCCAAGGCATTCACGGTGCTGCTCCTGGCTGGCGGGATCATGGTCTACAGCGTATTCGAAACTCTCAGGATGAGGGGGTATTCGATTCCCCTCATCTCTGCACTGACAGCCCGGGCTGCCAGGCTGCGGGACGACGGCCGCTTCGTGACAGGTCCGGTCACCCTGGGCTTAGGCGCCCTCCTGACGGTGCTCCTTTTTCCCCGAGAGCCGGCGAGCATCGCCATCTATATCCTCGCCTTCGCCGACGGGCTCTCGAGCCTGGTAGGCAAGACCATCGGAAGAATAAGAATGCCCTTAACCCAGGGCAAATCGCTGGAAGGGAGCATCACCTGCTTTATCTGCTCTTTAATACCTAGCTATCTCATCAGCGGCAGAGTTGGAGCCTCCCTCGCCATCGCCCTCGTATCCACCCTGGTAGAGGCGGCGCCGACCAAGGACTGGGATAATATTCTCCTGCCCTTGGCCGCTGGCGCGACTGCTCTCATGCTGGGGATCTAGCCCCTCTATACGCTATTGCCACAAATAGAACGAATGCAGTTTATAGATGTAGACAAAGCCTCCCGCGGCCATGGCGGCGAGAGAAATCATACTGGCGAGGGGCGAAGCACCCCGGCTCGCGATCAGGGCGCCGGCTACCGTCATGGCTGCCCCGGCTGCTATGTAATAATAGGCCTTATCGCCCCGCACCCGAACGGCAATCAGATAATTCGCCATGGTGATGAGTAGGATAGCCGCTGAAAAACCGTCCACCAGCCTGCCGTAGCCAAGCCTGAACATCAGGTTGGCCGCCCAGATTCCCGTATTCACGGGCATGATCGAACTCAAAGCAGCGCTGATGCCGACGCAGATGGCGATAATGGAAAATTGCTTTTCGTTCCGCATGCCCGCGGCGTAGAGCCCTGATATGAAGATCGTTATAAGCCCGAGGAATTTGCTTCCCATATAAAGCCTGTCCAATATCGAAAGACTGGAATCGGAAGCTCCCTGAACGGCCATGAAGAGGTGCAGAGGGCGTATGGCCTCGAAGGAAAGGCTGCAGAGCCAGAAGACAAAAAAGAAAATCTCCGGGGATACGGTTTTTCTGAAGGTTTTAAGGATAAAAAAGCTCACCCCCACGGAATAGACGGCCAGGAGC
>JAEZSM010000046.1 GCA_023421875.1 Spirochaetota bacterium
CGGACAGGCTTTCACAGGAAGACAGTCGTTGGACGATATCTGAATAGGGGAGGATATGTTTAGCGTAGTAATCGAGGCTGAAGGTTTGGCGGGAGAAGGTTTTACCGCATGAGGTGCAGCGGTAGCGAGGTACTGTGCCGAAGGCGTTTGTGTGGTAGGAGCCCCAGGGGACATAGTCGTGGTAGGGGGATGATGAGTGAGGTTGGTGATGGATGCAGCGAGCGCGTGCGCAGAAGGGGGGTGTAAAGACGTCCATATCTACCCTACGCCTTTGCTTGCCATCCTTGCTTCAAGCACAACAAGGTTCGAGGAACTTTAAATGCTTTTTCTTATCAGGTCTTGCACCGAAACGCGAACGGCTTTCCTGGCGGGCAGCAGGGAAACCAGCGCGCTGAGGAGGACGCAAAGCACAACGATAATCCCCACCTGCCCGGCATCTATCTCGATAGGTATTGTTTCCAGATAATAGGCGGGATCCAGAAGCTTCAATGCCACGGCCTGCCGTCCGTTCAGCTGTGCGAAAACCGCACCGCCTATGTTGAGGAGCCACTCCAGGGCGCTTATCAGAACATTCACATTGAGCGATACCAAAAGTCCCGCCGCCAGTCCAATCAGTGTACCCAGGCTCCCAGTCAGAATGCCGGCGCCCACGAAGATGTTTCGTATGGCCTTGTCCGTGGCGCCGAAACTCCGGAGCACGGCTATATCCATGGAGTGCTCCACCACAAAAGTGGAGAGCGATGAGCCGAGGTTGACTGCGGCAACCAAGAGAGCGATACCCATGATAAAAAGAAGGGTGCTCTTGGTGGTGGCAAATGATGCATAGAGGCTGCGCTCCACCTCGGGCCAGGTTCTTGCAAGGTAGGTATCGAACCATGCCGGATAGAGAGGGTCCAGGATTTCTGAAAGCCCGGCCCGAATTTCGCCCAGGCTGTTGGAGTAAGGGTCGTTGACCTTAATACCCATAAAAGAATAACAGGATGAATAGACCAAAAGGCGCTCGCCCGCGGCGGGGCTTATGAACGCCCAGACCGCATCCAGATCCCTATAGCCGGCGCTGACGATGCCCGTGACCCTGAAAAAGGATAGTCTTGGTCGGTATCCCTCGTAGTTATCCGCCCTGCTTCCTTCCCGGTCTTCCTGATTGGGAGTGATGACCGTCAGCTGGTCGCCGACACGAAGTTTCAGCTTATCCGCCAAGGCCGAGCCGAGTACGATGTCACGGTTACCCCGGGGGACGAGACTACCCTCAAGAGTTTTGAGGTAGTCCGAAGTACCCCGGTCGAGAAAAAACTCCGGATCCGCCGCCCTGAGCATGACAGCGCTGCTGGCTGAAGCAGAGACGGCCACCGCGCTGCCGTTTGTCTCCAGACTGGCCGAGATGACGCCGGGAAGGGCTCGGGCCGCGGCAAGCCCTGGCTCCGCTTCCTGAGTGCCGAAGCGGTCGGGAACGGCAACCTGGATGTGGTAAGTCTTGGTTTCGATATAACGCCTGGTGATGCCTTCAATCATCCCGTCCGAGACGACGAGAACGAGGAGGAGTGGCACAAGGCTGACGCCTATCCCGAGGATTGCCCCGGCAAGCCCTTGGGAGGGCGAAAGCCTGCGCCCTAGGCCTTCGCTGCCGCTGCTATTCCCTTTGGCGGTTTTCCTGGCTTTTTTTCTACCCAGCAGCGTTCGGGTAGCGACAAAGAACAGCGGTGCAGGGTTCATCGGGCCTGCAAAAGGCCCTGGATAAGGGCGAAGCGGATGGTGGCTTTTTTTGCTAGTTCCCGGTCGTGGGTGGCCAGCACAAGACTGGCACCCGTGATAGCAGGCAGTTCGAAAAGCAGTTCACTGACAGTGGCTGCATTCTGGGCGTCCAGGTTGCCGGTGGGCTCGTCTGCCAGGATCACCCGTGGATCGTTCACAAGGGCGCGGGCTATGGCCGCCCGCTGTCGCTCGCCGCCCGATAATTCTGAAGGAAAATGGCCAAGTCGTTCCGCGAGGCCCACCTTTTCCAGCAAGTGCTCCGCCTTTTCCCAGGCTTTTTTTCTACCCAACCCTGCCATGTAGGCCGGGAGCGCCACGTTCTCCAGGGCGGTAAAATCCTTGAGAAGGTAATGAAACTGAAACACGAACCCGATGACCCTAGTCCTGAAAACCGGGAGCTCTTTCTCGGGAAGCCTGTGGAGCTCGTAGCCCCCTACCCGCAATTCACCCTTGTCCAGGCGCTCAATACCACCCAAAATTGAGAGAAGCGTACTCTTGCCAGAGCCGCTCGCCCCCACGATGGAACAGGAGCTGCCCTCCGGGAGTTCCAAATCCAAACCCCGGAGCACCTCCAGAGTTTCGGCCTTGCTGGTAAAACTTTTCCCCAAGCCCTTGCAGTATACGGCCGTGCTGCCTGAAAGGGTCGGAATGGCTGCCAAGGCCCCACTGCCAGAAAGAGCCGCACTATCCGAGATGACCACGTCATCGGCGGTCTTGTTTCCGCTTTTATTCATTCCTGAAAACCTCCGAAGGGCTGGCCTCGGACACTCTTCGGGCAGCGGCAAATGCCGCTATACCGGTGGAGGCTATAGCCAGTATCGCGATGAAGGCCAGTTCACCTGCCGAAATGGACACCGGGATACGGTCGATATAGTAATGGGCTGGAGAGAAGAGCCGGTAATCGCCGCCAGGGCCTGAAAGGCCAATTTTGTACGCCAGCGACGCCAGAGCCCTGGATGCGGCCGCCAGACCTTCGACGATGGGGTTTATATTGTAGGCGGCCAGCAGGCCTAAGGCCGCTCCGACCAGGGCGCCTGAAATCCCTATCGAAAGACCATCCAGGAGGAAGATACTCCGCACGTCCGCATCGCTGGCTCCAAAGGATTTGATCACCGCGATGTCTGCCATCTTGCCGGCGATGTTCCTGCGCATGGCATGGAAAATATTGATACCCACCACGACGAAAATAAGGCTGACGAGGAGGAGCATAACCGTTTTTTCAGTTCTCAGGGCACCAAAAAAACTTCTGTTGTACTCTCTCCAGCTGACGAGCGTCCATCCGCCCTCCGGCAGCATTGCGGCTACCGCTGACTCCATCCTATGGACATCGAAGCGTCTGTCCAGTTTTATGCCCACAATCCATTCCGAAGAATCGAAAAGCTGATCGAAGGCCTCTGCCTGCTCGAAGCTCAAAAAGCCCATGGTCGAATCGAATTCGTAATAGCCCGAGGTAAAGAATGAGGCCACGCCCAGATTGAGCGAGATAGGGACTACACCCTCCTCGTCGGTCTGCTTCATGCCGAAGAGTCGGATTTCTGAGCCCGGATCGGCGCCTAGGGAGGCGGCCGCCTCTTTTCCCAGGCTCAAGCCCTGGACCTCGGGCAGCCTTTTACCTTTGCCGAGGCCCAGGGCGGCCGCCAGACCAGGATCGTAGCCCTCGCTGCCCGGCTCGAATGCCCGCAGCGCCAGGCTGACCGTAGCGCCCGAGGGGCCTATCGCCAGCACCTGGGTTTCCTTGAAGCGCAGGGCCGAGCTCACTCCCTTAAGCGAACGCAGCGCCTCCATGGTCGAGTCACTGACCGGCCCTGTGGAACTTGCCCTGAGGTGGAAACTAGAAATCTCAAGGATAGAATCTATATAGCCTTTCTGCAGCCCTCCCATAACGCCGATGACGATGATGAGAGCCGCGACGCCGGCGGCGATTCCCGCGGCAGCCAGACCGGCCCTCCGCAAAGACATCCGCCGCTTGCCCGAAAAACCCCAGCGGGCTGCTGCGAACAGGCGGGATTCCAGTGTCATCGTTACAGGCCTATGAAACCATCAAGAAAGCCGTCTGGATCGAAGGGAGCGAAGTCGCCATAACCCTCCCCCGTTCCCACGAAAATCGTGGCCAGATCAAACTGCCTGGCCAGGCTCAACACCATGCCTCCTTTGGCCGTCGAATCGTGCTTGCTCAGTATGACACCGTCCAGCTTGACCGCCTGATGGAAGGCCTCGGCCTGCCGCATGCCGTTCTGCCCCGTCGTCGAGTCCAGAACGAGGATCTTGCGGTAGACGGCCGTGGGCGCCCGCTGGGCGATTACCTTGTTCATCTTTTCCAGCTCCTTGATCAGGTCGGCTCTGGTGTGCATCCGTCCCGCCGTATCTGCAATGACCAAACCCGGCCCCTGCGTGCCCGCCGCCTCGATGGAATCCCAGAGCACGGCAGCCGCGTCGGCACCCTGATGCTGGGCAACCACCCGGATGCCGGTCCGCTGGCCATGGATCTTGAGCTGTTCCACCGCCGCAGCCCTGAAGGTGTCGCCAGCGGCCAAGACGATGTTTTCGATTCCCTGTTTGCGCTCCCAGACTGCCAGCTTGGCGCAGGAGGTTGTCTTCCCCACGCCGTTTACCCCTAAGAGAAGGCAGATGTTCAGCGCTTTATTGTCCAGGACGAGCTCAGCCTTGCGGGCATAGGGTCGCAGCAGCTCCTTGAGCAGCCTCCGGGCCGCGTCGGGGCTGTCCACCTTGTTCTTCTTGCACGAGGCTTTCAGTTCGTCGACAATCTCGAACGCGAAGGCCGCTCCTAGATCGCCCTCCACCAAAAGATCGGCCAGGTCTTCGAACACCCCATCGTCAAGCGTTGGCTTTCTAAAGAGCGCTTTTATTCTATCTGCAAATCCCATACTGTCTCCATTTTTTAAGAATTTATCTCGAAATCCTCAACAAATCCACGAGGGCTATAATTGTATCGACGGCAAATCCCAGGCTCAGGGCTGCGGAAATGCCGGCGAAGGCGACACTTCCATAGTAGGCCGATGCCGGTTTGGCATAACGCAGGTAGGCTTCCTGGAAAGACAGGAAATTCCCTACAGAGACTAGGCTTGGCGGAAGACTTGCCAGGAAGCGCCCTAGGCTAGCGCTGAAACGCCCGCGGGCTTTGGCAAAGGCTTCAGCTTCCTTCCAGTCCAGCGCCTTCCTCGACTCGACAAAGGCCTGCGCCGGGCTCGTGCCCGAAACCTCGGCCAGCGGGGCTTCGACCACCCTGAACAAGAAGGGGCCGGGATTGTCGATTTCGACATTCCGATCCTCATAGCCAGTCGCGCTAAGCGAAAAAACATGGCTTCCGGATCCTTCGATGAAAATTCTTGAATCCCTATGGGCATGCCAGGCATCCGTTCCAGCGCTGCGCTGGATGCCCAGGGTTCCAAAGACCCCGCTCTTGACATCGTAGACGCTCAAATCCCTGCCGGAAATCCAGGAAAAAATTCTGGGCAAAAGAATTTCGTAAAACTTGTCGAGTTCGCCGAGACTCAAGCTGAATCGGGTAAAAAGCCGAGGCAGCGGACTGGTTTTTTCGTAATACAGCACGAGCAGTTCGAGGCTGCTGGACTTCTGGACATACAATCCCGCAACAAAGCCCCGTAAGCCGTCTATCGCCTCACGATCGCTCCTAGGATCGAAAAAACGCTCGTCCTTGTTCTTCACCACAAATACAGCCTCGAGCGCAGCGTTGTACAAATCTCCGGAGATTTCCGGTACAGGGGGCGAAAGAGGTTCAATATGGGCTGCCAGGAGTCCCGGGAGTGTCGCCGAAAACCGGCCCTCCCCCGCTTCGCCGGCTACAGTAGCCAGGTTGTCGAGGTCGAAGGTATCGGCATCAAGGCTCTCAAGCTTCTGTTCCGGTACTGGAAAGAAAAGCCCTAACCCGAGGCGCCAATCGCTAGAAACGCTTTGTTCCTGAGCGGCCAGGGGCGTCGAAAAAACAGCGAAAAAGAGACAGGTCGCCATGAGCGCAAAGGCGGAGCGCAAGCCGCCTTTTCTAGACTTCCTCATCGTCACTGTCGACCGTGGGGACCCCGCCCTTCCATCGCCAGCGTAGGAAGCTTTCGATAAAGGGATCGATATCGCCGTCCATAACCGCCTGGACATTGCCCAGGGAGAATTTTGTCCGATGATCCTTGACCAGGGTGTAAGGCTGAAACACATAGGACCGTATCTGCGAACCCCAGGCGATTTCCTTCTTGTCACTCTGGAATTTTTCGTTTTCCTTCTCTTTTTCTTGGCGGTAGTGCTCGTACAATCTGGACTTGAGCACGCTCATGGCCACGTCCTTGTTCTTGTACTGGCTTCGCTCGTTCTGGCAGGTCACCACTATTCCCGTCTCTAGGTGAGTTATACGAACCGCGGAATCGGTCTTGTTGACCTTCTGCCCGCCAGCACCCCCTGAACGGTAGGTATCGATGCGAATATCCTCGGGACGTATGTCGATGGTGATGGAATCGTCCAGGACGGGCAGGACATAGAGCGAGGCAAAGGAAGTGTGGCGGCGGGCGTTGGCGTCGAAGGGCGATATACGCACCAGCCTATGCACGCCGCCCTCGCCCTTGAGGTAGCCATAGGCATAGGAGCCGCTGATCTGCAAGGTTGCCGACTTGATCCCTCCCTCGGCTTCGAGCAGGTCGATCACCTCGGTGCTGAAACCACGGCGCTCTGCCCAGCGGCTGTACATTCGTAAGAGCATACCGGCCCAATCGCAGGCCTCGGTTCCCCCCGAGCCGGCGTGGATGGAAACATAGGCGTCTGATGAATCAGCCTCGCCCGAGAGAAGTTCCAATACGACCGCCTTGTCGAAGCGTTCCCGGATACTGCCGAGGTTCGAAACGATGTCAGCTTCCATTTCGGCCTGCTCTTCATCCAGGGCAAGGCTGAAGAATTCGTAGAGATTGTTTATGTCGGCAGTAAGGGACTTCCAAGTTTCAAGCCGCTCTTTGGCCTGCTTGATCGAGGCGAAAATGCGGCCCGCCTTGGCTGAGTCGTTCCAGAAATCAGGCTCCGACGAAAGGTTTTCCTTTTCTTTTATCGACTTTTCCACCGTAGCGGCGTCAAAGACGCCCCCATATATCGAGAATTTCTTCCTTCAGTTCTTCGATAGGTTTGCTCAGTTCTTCCAGCATCGATATCTCCTTCTATGCGGCCGAGACCGCTTTGCTTAGTCTACCCTGCATGTCAAAATTTGTAATAGAGCCTCAGGGCCTTCTCGTACAATTTCCAGGGAAGCAGGCGCTTCAGCACCGGGACAGCCCGCTGAAAAGGACCTCCAAAACTGTAGCGGAGCTTCGGATGCTCCGTCGAGAAAATTTTTGCCACCAGGGGGCCGATTCTTTCGGCCGGGTATCCTTTTTCCTCATCGTCCCAGGCTACACGCATCGCGTTTTCATATATTTCGGCATATTCTTCCGGTGGAGGGCTTTCAAAGCGGCAGTCCTGATGCCGAATATCCCCGGGTTGGATGAGGACAACCCGTATGCCGAAATCCCTCAACTCGGCTCTCATGGATTCGCTCAAGCCCTCGAGGGCGAACTTGGATGAAGAGTAAGCGCCTTGGAAAGGCAGGCCCAGTGCGCCGCCGACGGAGCTGACATTGATGATGCATCCCTCACCCTGGATCTTCATCTGCGGCACCACGGCGCGGCTTACCAGCAGAGCGCCGAGGCAGTTGGTCTTCCAGCAGCGCTCGACTTCCTCGAGGGGCATGGTCTCCAGCACACCGACGGTGTGCATGCCCGCATTGTTCACCAGAAGGTCGATCCGCCCTTCTCTGGCAAGCACCTGTGCGACAGCCCCCTGCACCGAGGCGGGGTCGGTGATGTCCATTCGCAGCATCGTCGGCCCATCATCGCCTAGTAAATCGACGGATTCGGGGTTTCTGCCCGATCCGTAGACGCAAAAGCCCTGGCCGTGCAGATACCCGGCCAGGGCGGCCCCAATCCCCTTCGAGGCGCCGGTGACCAGGGCGACTTTTTTGTCTCCGCTATTCATGTCGATGCGACTCCGCTGTCCTCAAGCGCATCCAGAGAGCTTTTTTCCATGATCATTCAATGCTCCTCTGCGGTATCGCGCAGGACTTTTTGCCGCGTCGCGAAGGCTCTGACAATGATATCCGCCGTCGACGGAGCATCCCAGCGCTCCGTGTCTATTACCAGGTGAGCCGATGACAGGTCTTCCGTATCGATTCCGTAAATCTCCCTATATCGTCGCTGGTCGTCTTTGTCCCTGGCGACGGTAAATCGGGCAATTGCTTCCCTGTCTCCCCCTTCCCGGGCAAAGATCCTGCCCACCCGCACCGATTGGCCTGCCCGCAGGTAGACCCTGAGATCGGCATCGCCCAGGAGCCACATGGCCAGACGAGATCCTATCACACAATCTTCTCGATGAGCCAAGGCTACCTGGCGCGAATCCAGTAGCCGGTCCCATGAGGGATCTTCCTTGGCCAGGGCGAGGAGCTCGGCAAGGCTCATGCCCTCTTCCTCGGCCAGTTTCCTGAAGGTGTAGTTGATGAAGGTCCTGCCCAGCCGCTCCGCCACCAGGCGTGAAACGGTAGTATTGCCGCAGCCCGACTTTCCGGAGATCGCTATGATCGATGCCCTGGGCATCTTATTTTTCTGTTCCGCGCCGCTCATTCTATGTTCCTCAACTGTTCCCTGACATTCTCCAGTGCGTCCTTCATCTCCACCACAGCATGGGCCACGGGAATGAGCATATTCTTTGAGCCTATGGTATTAGTTTCCCGGTTCATCTCCTGGCAGAGGAAGTCCAATCGCTTCGAAGGGGCCTCATCGTCTCGGATCTTCCTGAACGCTTCAATATGGGCCTTGAGTCTGGAGACTTCTTCGTTGATGCTGAGCCTGACCAGCTGCACAGCCAGCTCCTGGAGCATCCTCGTTTCGTCGTAGCCCTTGGGCAGGATTTCGTCGAAACGGGCTTTCAGCTGGGATTGCACGGTCCTGTCGATCTCGCTCGCCCTTGCCTCTACCCCAGCGAGCCCGGCTTCAAAGCGCTGAAGCTCAGCGTCTACGCTGCGGCTCGTCGCCTCGCCCTCCACGAGCCTGGATTTTTCGAATGCCTCCAGGGCGTCCAGGCTTTTCGCCTCGATGATCGGCCAGAGAAGTTCGGAATCCACTTCCTTTTCAAAGCCGACAAGGCCTTCGAAGGATGTCAACATGGCCAGGGAGGGTTTTTCCGCAAGACCGAGCTCCGCTGCCAGCTGGCTGAGCGCTTCGTACAAGACCTTGGCAGCCTCCGTATCCACCCGGACAGCCGCGGGTTTTTCGATCTTTTTAATCCTCAGGCTGTACTCGACCTTTCCTCTGCGGATCCGGGAGCTGAGCAGGCTCTGGAGTCTCGGCTCGAAACCCGCGAGCTGGGAAGGCAGGGAAACAGCCAGATCCAGGTAACGGTTGTTGTAGGATTTTATCTGTATAGCCCCTGACAAGAGTTCTTCGTCGAACTCGTGCCGGGCAAAACCGGTCATGCTCTTGAACATTTCGCTATTTTCCTTCTTTTAGTCGTTTCAAGGCCGCCTGGCCCAGTTTCCAGTTGTCCCCGGCGCCCATGGTGATGAACAGGTCTCCGGGATGCAGGAATTCCAACAGGTCATCCAGGGCGTCCAGCGGCTTTTCAGAATAGTACAGAAACCCTTTTATCTTTCCTTCATCCGCCACGAGTCCCGGCCGGCGAGCCTTTACCTTTTCGTAGAGGCTCAGACCGCTGATGCCTGGAATCGGCTTTTCCCTGGCGGAGGAATAGATTCCGTGGAGTAGAAGGCAATCTGCTCCGTCGAGGCTCGCCGCAAATTCTTCCAGGAGCGCGGCGGTGCGTGAATAGGTGTGGGACATGAAGTCTACCACCAGACGCCGGGATGGCCAGAATGCCTTTATGCCCTGTATCGTCGCCGCCAGGGCAGTGGGATGATGGGCGTAGTCGTCCATGAAGAGAATATCTTTCTCGCAGCCGATAATCTCGGACCGGCGCTTCGATCCAGAAAAGCCGGCGAAGGATTTTTTTATTCTATCCCATTCCTGGGCATCGAAGCTCCTTCCCTTCCAATTTCTAAAAATATCTTCGGTCAGGGCCAGGGCTCCCACAGCGTCCAGGACAAGGTGAGAACCAGGTACGCGAAGCTCCAGGCTTTCATCCAGGGCAGGGACCTTGAAGACACTCCTGCCTTCTTCTTGCCTGATGGTTTCGATTTTCCACGGTCCTTCGGCCTTGGTCCCGTAGGGAGCCAAGCGCAGGTCAGGCCTCAGACGGCCGAGGCGAGATGCGGCAGCGGCAGCTCCCGGGTCATCAGCACAGTAAATGAGCAATCCCCCGGGAGGAAGACTGTCCAGGTATTCGCCATAGGCATCAAATATGGACTGGTAATCCGGGTAATAGTCCTGATGGTCGCTCTCTATACTGGTAAGAAGGATGCGCCTGGGCGAGAAGTGCAAAAAATGCCTTCTGTACTCGTCGGTTTCCGCGACAAAGTACGTAAAGCCACCGCGCATGGTGCAGCTTCCTCCGAAGGATGCAACCGCCGAACCCGCCAGGACGGTGGCTGGGCAGTCCAGGGAAGCTAAAAGGCTACCCGCCATGGCGGTGGTGGTGGTTTTTCCATGAACCCCCGCAATTCCCGAAGAATCGCTCATCCGCGAAAGGGCTCCCAGGGCTTGGGCAAAGCTGAACATGGGCAGGTTTAAAGACGCGGCTCGGGCCATTTCCGGATTGTTCGATGCATTGTAGGCGTCGGAGTAAAGCACCAGATCGATGTCGTCATGGATATGCCCGGCCTCGAAGGACTGGTGGGGTATAAGGCCGATCGCCGCCAGTACCGCATCGGTATAGAAGCTGTCAGGCACATCGCTTCCTGCGAGAACCGCCCCCCTGGACGCTAGTATCTCTGCCAAGGCGGCCATGCCTGTTCCCTTGGCTCCTATGAAATATACCTGTAATCCTCGGAGGGATTCAGGAAAAGTGGATATGGCCATGGGCCATTGTACGAATAAAGGAACGGCAGTAGCAAGCGCCGCAGGTCTGCTTTAGATGTGCAGGGAAAGCGACAGGCCTGTGGCCGAGTCGGGGCTCAGTTCAATATCCCAGCCGAAGAGCAGGCGCGAGCCCTGATAAAGCGCTTCGCCCGGCATCTGTCCGGGAAGTTGCTGGTGTGGCGCCCCCTGCCTGAGCCTCAGTATCTGTGGGCTGTCCAGTCTGTCGATAGTGTGGTCGATCCTTCCGGTAAAACAGCGGTCGGAACGCAACTCCAGCTTTTCCCTGGTCTGGGAGCCCGAAAGGAACAGGGCCTCCGCAGTGAAGCGCTCAAGCTTGGACGCTGTATCCAGAGGCGTTTTTAGCCTGTCCAGTTCGGCGGTCAGCTCCAGTTCGTCCATCGCTGCCATAGGCAGGAGATTGAGTTCCTGGGCGTAGCGGAAGCGGACCGGGCTCTGGGATCTGTTATACAACTCTATGTCTACACTGACACAGTGTTTCTGGAAGAGAAAGGATTTTTTCAATGCCATGGACAACAAAGAATCGCCCCGGGGAAGCGAAAAATCCCGAAAGAATGCGATTTTTTGCTGGCTGCGCTCCCGTTCCGCGCTCGCGTAGGCCTGGCGTTCAAGGCCAGCCTGGTCGGCACCGCAGCCATCGCCGCCGTGGCGTTCTTCGCCAAGGTCTTCGCAGCCGAAGTTTCCGTATTCGAATATCCTGTCGACAAAGCTTTTTAGCGATTTTCCCGTTTTCGAACCCGAAAAAACCCCGCAGTAGTTATGCTTGTTTTTAAAAGAGTCCAGCTCGAAGACCGATGCGCCCCGGCTGTGGATATAACAGTTCAGATCGGCGGCCTGGTAGAGAAATTCCTTTTCGCCGTCGCAGTCGATATCGTCTACGATCAGGCCCGGATTAAAACTTCCCTGGATACGGGTGGCCTTTTCAGCATCGATGAGCGCCCGGTAAGCCCGTTTTCTAACCTCCGGTCTTCGGAGGCCGCCGACGCAGCTTTCCCAGAAGGCCTCCCCGTTCTGGGCTTTCCAGAGATCCTCCTGGGCGCTCTTTTTGCGCGCTTTGTCTCCCTTTAAAAGCGACATGAGGGAATGGACGTGGTACATCTTGTCATAGAGCTGCTTACTCGCCGGCTGCTGGAGAATAAGCTGTTTCGCAATGGAAGGAAAGCAGAGGCCCCTTCCCCCCTCAGCCGACTTGTCCAGGCAGGAGCCCAGACGCTCGGAAGAGCAGGAAGAGAGATAGAAGAGTTTGGAATTCTTTACAATCTTGGAATAATTCTGGGCCGAGACCGTTTCGATGGAAAGGCAGTTTTTCTGAAACCAGGCAAAGGTCCTTTCGAACATTACATCCGGCGACTCGAGTCCCGAGGCTTCCCACATGCCGGGCACCGAATGGCCATTGGCCATGATCGTATAGAGGCGACAGCCCGGGTACTGCTCCATAAGACTTTCCAAGGCGCTTTCGAAGGATCGGGGAGATTTGAAAGCCTCGTCCATATCGAAGACCGGAAATACGCAGAGCAGCTTCCGCTGGTCCTCGGTCACCACGGGCTCGCACGTGTCCAGGTCGACTATCCCCGCCTCGGCCAGGGTGCCGGCGGGCAAAAAGGAATACGAAAGACCTGAATTCCTGAACACCAGGGGCAGCCCGGCATCCCAGGAATACTCGTAGAGCCAGCCGCCGGAGGGCCTTTTGCCGAAGGTTTTGCGTAGATAGGTGGTGAGAAGTTCGATCTGCCCCACCTTGTCCGAAAGCTGGAGAATCGGAAAGAGCGGACTGTAGAAGCCTCCTCCCAGGAGTTCTATTTGCCTGCGTCCGGACATCTCCTCTAAAAGCAGTGTGAACTCAGGGTGGTTTTCCTCGATCCACTGAAGCACGATACCGGAGTAGTACAAGACCGAGCTGACAGAGGGGAATTTGTAGAGGCTGGACAGAAAGGGTCTCCAGGATCGCTGGTAGCTCAGCTCGAAGAGGGTGTCAGAGGCACCGTCCGGCATTGTGTTGTAT
>JAEZSM010000053.1 GCA_023421875.1 Spirochaetota bacterium
ATTCACCGCCCTGCCTTATTGTAAGTAGCCGCGGCGAGATTTCGGCCTCCAGCCCCGCAGTGCGGGCATCGGGACTAAAACGCCTGGATGCTACTGGTTTTCCTTCCAGTATCCCCACGAGTTCGACCCCGTCGTCGGCCCTGCCCCAGGCCAGCCCGTACTTCATCACCAGGTCCTGGGCTTGCTTAAAACGCATTCCTCGCTTTAAAAGGAAGAATGCGAAATCCAGCTTGTCTTTGAATCTGAAGGAAGATATCCCAGTGCTCATGGCCTTGGCGGCGAGGCGCAAAAACCGCTTCGCATCGGTGGTCGAAAAACCCTCGGGATCAAGCCTGCGGCCTATGAGATCGTTTATCAGAATCGGCGGGTGCTCCAAATGGGGATACTGCTGTCTGTCTGGATAAAACCGCCCCACCAGTTCGCCCGAGCGGTACAGATCAACCGCATCGCAGTTGGTATAGACATCCACCGGCAGCATGACAGCTCCGCTTCGCTCTCCCTTGGCGAAGCGGCTGGCAGGCTCGAGGACGATCCCCTCGCCCGGCGATTTCTGGCTTGAGTAGAGATAGGCCGCGTATTTGGGGCTTCTGAACATATCGGCCACGCCGTGGTAGCAGACACGATCGCCCGAGCCGAAATCCCGGTGGGTATTGTAGTCGAAAGCGCACCAGCCTATGGCGCCGGCGATGCCTGAATCGCCCATAGCGGCATTGAGCACCCGGGCGTGGCGACGAGCGTGTTCGGCCAGCCTTTCTTCCTGGTCCCAGCGCTTGGCGGGGAACATATGTCCGTTATGCTCTGTTATAAGATACGGCAGGGCTTTTTTAGTGCCGCCACCGGCTATTCCAGGCGCGAAATTCGCGCTAGACGCAGTGCCGGGAATTTTCCCGGATGCCTTTTTTACCACGTTGCGCGTTATAGTTTTCTTTTTTGCGATTACTTTTTTACCGCCATCGTGAGTAAAGTCATTGAAGGTATAAACGTCCTCGAAAAAAGCGCTGCCGGAAAAGTTGCGCACCCCTCCCCGTTGCCGGTCGGGATCCAGCGCGGCGGCAAGCGCGTTGGTTTGCCGGTAAAATTCATCGTCATCCGGCGATTCGTTTATCCGCACGCCCCACAGGATAACGCTCGGGTGATTTCTGTCTCTTTTTATCAAGCTTTCAAGATCGCCCAACGCGTTATTTTTCCATACCTCGCCGCCGATGTGCTGCCAGCCGGGGAGCTCGGTGAAGACCAAGAGACCGAGCTCGTCGCAGGCGTCTAGAAAGTGCCTGGACTGGGGGTAATGGCTCGTTCGCACAACCACGCAACCCAACTCGCGCTTGAGCATCGTTGCGTCATGCTTTTGGGCGCCCGGACCCATTGCATAGCCCGAGTAAGGCCAGGATTGATGGCGGTTGAGTCCCCGCAGAAAGACCCTCCTGCCGTTGAGGAAAAAACCGTCGCCGGTAAACACAGCCTCGCGGAATCCGATTCGTCCGCGCACGACATCGACCTCTTCCCCGTCGCGATACAGAAAGATTTCAAGGTCGTAGAGCGCAGGAGAGTCGATGTCCCAGGGCAAAATATTTTCCAAGGGCGGAAAGTTGAGATTGTAGCGTTGGGCGACATAGTCCATCGGCGGTTTGGAGGAGCTGCTGCCGTCGACGGAGAGCGTTTTTGAGGCTTCGGCTACCACATTCCCCGACCGGGACAGCCGCGCATCGAGCCGGAGCGCTACAGGCGCCAAACCAGAAAGTTCCACCTCAACCGCCAGGGCTGCTTTGCATGGCTCAAAAGAATAGATTTTTGGCCGCGCATGGAACTGCGCGATATGCACAGGTCCCTGCAGGCGCAGGCTTACTCCCCTGTAGATACCTCCGTAGACGAGATAATCCACAACCCCGCCGAAGGGCGGGATGTCCGGATCCTCGGCGGCATCGACCTCCACCCAGAGCCTGTTGTCGCCCTCGGAGTTCAGTGTCTCGGTAATATCCAAAGAGAAGGGCGTATACGGGCCATCATGACCGCCGACAGGCCGTTCATTAAGCCATACCTTGCAGGAAACCGCCACAGCTTCAAAATCGAGGAATATACGCCCGCCTGCGGCATGTTTGGGGCTCGGTAATTCCTTGCAATAGCAGACCTTTTTCTGATACCAGGCCTCGTCGAAATTATTGAGGGGAAGCTCTCGAATCGAATGGGGAAGATCGACGGTGACGCCTTTTGTCGACTTTCCCATGGGTGCGTCGAAGAAAAGCCAATTTTGGTTGAGCTCGATGATCCTTCTCATGGCAAAAATCAGCCGCTCATCATGACCTGGACGATCTGGAGGAGGGGGAGGACTATGCAGACCACTATGAACACGACCTCCAGATTGATCATTCTACGCTCGGCGGTATCGTTCTTGAGCAATTCATAGAGATTCTGCAAGGCTCCCAGACGGCGCTCGACAGAAACCTTCCAGCCCTCGGTGTTGAAGATCTCGCAAAGCCGCTCGTAGATAGAACCTAAAAAATAATCGCCGATTATCTTGGACGAATTGTCGAGATTTTCGAGGGTAAAGAGCGCGTCGAAACGCAAGGCCTGCAAGCGGGCGAGCTTCATCTTCACCGTTCGCTGGCCGAAATGGGACTCCCCGCCGCTTAAGTAGATTTTTCGCAGATCCTTTTCGGCTTCGTCCAGCCAGGTATCCAGCAGTCCATCCAGGGCGCGCAGTTCGATAAGCCTATAGTTGGCGTGCTCGGCCATTATCAGAAGATCCTCATAGTCCCGGGCCGGATCGATGATAAGGCAGCGATCCAGATCGAATACGGCAATGTCGTTCTTGCGATAGCTCACAGGCTTGCCGAGGATCTGCTTGACTTGGCTGGCATGCAGCACTCCCGGTTCCTCTCCCGCCAACAGGGCCGCGGCCACTTCGCGGTTGGCTTCGAGAAATGCCTCGGGATTGTCCCCCGGGCATTCCAGAAGGCAAAAGGCGGTGTAGGTTTCCCGGTCGTATCCGTCCACACCCTTTTGTCCGGAAACCGAAGCCTTGATGGCTTCTACCACCATGCGAAAAGAAGAATCGGCAAAGTTTTCTATCCGCGCTTCGGTGCCAGTGTCCCTGAGGGGAAGATTGTTGGTCGACGCGAGTCCTGCGAAGCTGGAATGAGTCTTGTAGCGTACCACAAGGGTGAGTGCTCCATCGTCGTAAATCTTGGCCACGGCGCTGAACTTTTCGAACCGGGCGGAATCGCATTCGTCACTGCTCAGCGTAAGAATAAGCGGCTTGGGCAGCTTGAGGGAGGCCGGAGTGTCGCGGCGTTTTCCGAAACCGATATCAGGATAGGCAGGTATGAGGGAGGCGGCTTTCTTGAGATCGACAGCCCTTCCGATGTCGTAGACATAGAGGTGCACAATCTCTACGGGCAGTTCGGCGTTCCCCGGTTCCTGATTCATCAGCGTTTGACCTCCGTACGGGATATTTCCCTGTCCAATGCGAAGAGGATCAAGGTGCTTCCTTCGGGGAGGGAGAAAGGAATGCTCAGGGCACCGCCCGGATGCTTGATCGAGGCGATAAGCTGACGCTGACCTCCGGCCTTGAGCGCTTCGAGCTTGACGGGCACAGGGTAGGGATATTCGGGCAGCGTGTATATGAAGATTCCATGAACCATGCCTGCGGCGGCCTCGGGGGCACTCATTACCAGCTGCAGCCGGTCCTTGACCCGGGCTGTGCCGCCGGCCTTAGGCTGCTGCTCCACCACAGCGCCTGCTTTTTCGCCCTGCTTGGGCTGGCGCATGGAAAAATCCACCGTAAAGGGGGATTTTTCCATCAGGGCTATCGCCTCCGAAATGCTCAGGCCCAGAAAGGCGGGGACTTTTTCCTTGGCGCTCTCGGGCCCTTTACTGACGACCAGCTCCAAAACCGTCGGGCCGGAAATCTGTTCGCCCGCCGCAGGACTCTGCTCCAGAATAGTCCCCGGATCGGAGTCGTCAAAACGGTACACCGGAGGCTCCCTGACGGTCACCAGCGCCTGGGTGGAAGCAAAAAGGCTGGCCAGCTCGAGCTTGACCGCATCGATATTTTTACCCACATAGTTTTCGATCTCGTCCAGGACAGCGCCTCTGCTCACCGTAAGCTTGATCCTACGGCCTGCCTTTACGATGATTCCGGGCAGGGGCTCCTGTTCCAAGACAGTGTTCTTGTCCTGGGGATTATTGGTAAAGCGCAGGGAAAGCCTGGGATAGAGTTCCCGCTCTTGCATCCGTACCAGGGCGTCGGCCAGCTCCATGCCCCGCAGGTCCGGGACCATTACCTTTTCCGGTCCCCTAAGAACGAGTAAGAACCCTGCCACGGAAGCGAGCAGAAAGACGAAGGCCATTCCCAAGGCATACAGTCCAAAAAGCCTCCGCTGCTCCTTGGTAAGGCTTTTAAAACTCATTCGAGGCTTATCTGATCTGGATGCCTTGTCCTTATTCTTCATAAACGCGGATTTTCCTTATTGTGCGCCGCACTGGACCGGTGAAAACCAAAAACCCTCTTGGGGTTTTTAGCCGAGCACCAGGCCGGCGATATCTCGAAGACCGTTGGCGAAGTCTTTGTACGAAAGTGCTTTGCGGCCGGCAAGCTGGAGCTCGGTCAGCGCAAGACAGCCTTCTTTGGTACGTACGACGATACCGCGGGCCTTATCAAGGCCGATTATAGTACCGGGCGGGGCATTGGGCAATGCTTCGCCGCCGGCCTGGGCCAAACTGCCGGAATAGGGTTCTGCGCTGAGGATGCCCAGGCGCTGGCCTTTGACAAAGGTAAAGCTGCCGGGCCAGGGGTCGAAGGCGCGAATTCTGGCGTCCAGCTCCAAGGCTGGCCTGTTCCAGTCGACAAGGCCGTCTTCCTTTTGGATTTTTCTGCAGTAGGTCGGCTCGCCCTGCTGGGGCCAGCCTGAAGCCTCGCCCTTTTCTATCGCGCTAAGCACTTCGGCGCAGAGCCTGGCACCGATGCGTGCGCAGCGCTCGGAAAGCGAAACTGCGGTTTCTCTGCCCTCCAGTGAAAACTCCTCCACCGCTAAAAGTTCTCCACTGTCCATCTCCTGGGCGATGCGCTGCACGGAAACGCCGGTTTTTTGATCGCCGTCGAGGATAGCCTGCTGTATAGGCGAACTTCCCCGGTGGCGGGGTAAAAGGCTCGGATGGATG
>JAEZSM010000067.1 GCA_023421875.1 Spirochaetota bacterium
GGGCGTGAGAATGTCGAAAATCTCCTCGGCCTGGGCTGCACTGTAACCCCTGGAGACGGCCCCTTCGATGAAGGGCGCCCTTTCCTTTGCCAGAATTTCGGGCTTTTTCTTGCCCATGGCCCGCCGCAAAAGATCGGCGCGTCCCAGGGAGTAACCCGCCACCTCCCGGGCGACCTGCATGACTTGTTCCTGGTAGACGATGACGCCATAGGTGCCCTTGAGGTACTTCTCCAGGGATGGGTGGGGATAACTGATGGGTATCTTGCCGTTCTTTGAATCGATGAACTTGTCGATAAAATCCATAGGCCCCGGACGGTACAGGGCGTTCAAGGCAATCAGGTCCTCGATAGATGCAGGCTTGGCCCGCTTGAGGATATTCTGCATGCCCGAAGATTCGAATTGGAATATGGACGTACTCTTGCCTTCTCCCAGCATGCGGAAAGTCTTGGGATCATTGTCGGGAATTTCTTCTTCCCTGATCGCCACCCCCCGGGCTTTGAGAAGATCCAGAGTGTTCTTGATAAGGGTCAGTGTCTTCAAGCCCAGAAAATCCATTTTGACAAGGCCGCAATTCTCAAGGTAGTCCATGGTGTACTGAGTCGAGACGCCCCCAGTCTTGGGATCTTTGTACAGGGGCACGAAGTCCATGAGCTGAGACTTGCCGATAACGATGCCCGCGGCGTGCAGGGAGCTGTGGCGATGCATGTTCTCGAGCCTGAGGGCTATCTTGAAAAGATCCTTGTACTGTTCATTTTCCGCCAGGTTCCGCAGCCGAGGCTCCATTTCAAAGGCGGTTTCCAAGGTCATCTTGGGATCTTCGGGAATCAGCTTGGCGATGTTGTTCGCATCCTCGAAGGAAATATCCAGCGAACGGGCCACATCCTTGACCACTGCCTTGGCCTTGAGGGTTCCAAAAGTGATTATCTGCCCCACCCGGTCATCGCCGTACTTCCTGGTGACATATTCGATCACCTCACCCCGACGCTCGAAGCAGAAGTCCACGTCGAAGTCGGGCATGGAAATGCGCTCGGGGTTCAGGAAACGTTCGAAGAGCAGATCGTATTTCAGCGGATCGATATCGGTGATCCGCAGGCTGTAGGCGACGATGGACCCAGCGCCCGAGCCGCGGCCAGGTCCGACCGGAATGTCATGACGCTTGGCCCAATCGATAAAATCCCACACGATCAAAAAATAGCCAGTGAATCCCATAGAAATGATGACCGAGAGCTCGAATTCCGCTCGCTGGCGGATCTCGTCGCTGGCGTTGGGATAGCGTTTTCCGAGCCCCTCCATGGTCAGATGGCGCAAGTATTCCTCGGGCGAGGAAAACTCGGGCGGAATTTCGTAGTCCGGAAGCATGGGGCCAGGAAAATCGATGTTCAGGTTGGCCATCTCGGTGATCTTGAGCGTATTGGCCAGGGCCTCGGGGACTTCCGCGAAGAGGGCAGCCATTTCATCGGCGGTTTTAAGGTAGAAGTGGTCGTTGGGAAAGCGCATGCGGCCAGGATCGTTGCGTTTCCGGTTAGTGCCGACGCAGAGCAGGATGTCCTGCGCCACCGCGTCTTCCTTGTTGATATAGTGGAGATCGTTGGTAGCCACCAGGGGTATGCCGTGACGGCGAGAAAGCGCTACCAGCTCCCGGTTCACCAGCCGCTGCTCTTCCAGGCCGTGGTCCTGAAGTTCCAGGTAAAAGCGTTCGGCTCCGAAGAGCTCCCGGTACTCCAGCGCCTTGGCTTCCGCGGCTTCCCGCCGCCCCGCCAGGATGAGCGAGGGGATCTCCCCAGCCAGGCAGGCGCTGGAGGCTATGAGCCCTTTGGAGTAGGTCCTGAGCAGTTCATCGTCTATCCTCGGCTTGTAGTAAAAACCCTCGGTATAGGACAGGGAGGAGAGCTTCATCAAATTCCGATAGCCCTCCTGGTTTTCGGCCAGGAGAATGAAGTGCCAGTACTTGTTGCCATTTTCGGTGCCGGTTTTTTCCCTGCGGGAGCCCCCGGCCATGTAGAATTCGCTTCCGATGATGGGTTTTATGCCCTCGTCCTTGCAGGCTTTGTAAAAACTTAAGGACCCGAAGAGGTTCCCGTGATCCGTGATCGCCAGGCCGGGCATGCCGTAACGCTTGGCTGTAGCGGCCAATTCCTTAATGGGGGCGGCCCCGTCCAGAAGGGAGTAGTCGCTGTGGTTGTGAAGGTGTACGAATTCCGCCATTTTTCGAGTATAGCAGAAGCTCCGGATTCGGAGTAGGGTTTTTCCCCTCCGATCGGCGGGAGCGTCGAATTAGGAGTAGGATTTCCAGCAGCCGAAGCAGACCGATACGGCCCGGCCGTTATTGACCCCAGAGGCGGCCTTCCCCATACTCAATACAAGGATGCACCGACCATGACTAAGCCCGACCTCAAAGCATCGGCCTTTCCCGGCCTGGCGGAAAAACTCTCCCGCCTCATCCAGTTTCCCACCGTATCCTCCCATATTGCTGCGGAGGAAAACGAAGAAGCGTTTTCGGCGCTGATCAACGAGCTGCCCCTGCTCTTTCCCAGGCTTCACCAGGTCCTCAGGCTGAAAACACCCTCAGACCGGGCGCTGCTCTATACCTGGGAAGGAAGCGATCCAAGCCTGGCTCCGGCCATGCTCTGCGCCCACTTCGACGTTGTTCCCGAAGGCAATCCCGATGCCTGGAAACAGGGGGCCTTTTCCGGAGCCATTGTCGACGGAGAACTTTGGGGAAGGGGCAGCCAGGATATCAAGGTGCTCATGGCATCGATCATGGAGGCCGCCGAACAGTTGCTGAAACAGGGCTTTAGGCCACGTAGAACTATATTCCTGGCCTTCGGCGGAGACGAGGAGGTCGGGGGCAGGCGGGGCGCCGGAGCCATAGCGCGCCATCTCGCGGGAAACGGAATAAAAGTCTCTTTTCTCCTGGATGAAGGCGGCCCGATCTCCGTCGGCATGCTCTCCTTCGCCCCCCGTCCTATGGCCTTGGTGGGAGTGGCGGAAAAAGGCTATGCCGACCTATTGGTACACACCACGGGCAAGGGAGGACACGCCTCCATGCCACCTAAGGACAGTGCGACTATTAATCTAGCCAAGGCCATCATCGCCATCGAGAAAAATCCCTTTCCTGCACGCATCACCAAAACCCTCAAGGCTTTTCTCCGACGATTGGCAAGCGTTTCTGCCCAGCCCTACAGACTCATCTTCAGCCTGGCCGGAATCACGGCTCCCCTCATCAAAAAAGCCTTTTCGGCGGCACCCACCACCAACGCCCTTATTCGAACCACAGTGGCATGTACAATGCTGGAAGGAAGCCCCAAGGAAAACGTCCTGGCAGAAAAAGCCCAGGCGACACTCAATGTCCGCATCCTACCGGGCGAAAGCGCCGCTTCGGTGATAGCCAGGCTCAACGCCCTGACAGCCTGCTTCGATGCCGAGGTACGGGCTAAGCACGAAGGGCAGATCGTAGAAGCATCCAGCGAATCATCCACGGAACAGGAAGGCTGGATGCATATAGAAAAAGCCCTCTCCGCATCCCACCCCGAAGCCTTCTGCCTGCCTTTTCTCTTCAGTGCCGCCACCGATACCAAGCATTACAGGGACATAGTCGAAGCGACATACCGCTTCACCGCCCTACCCCAGACACAGGAAGATCTTTCCCGCGTCCACGCCGCGGGCGAACGGGTAAAGATCGCCGATCTGGAACGTTGTGCGGCTTTTTACGCCACCCTCATCGCTGCGCTCTAGGCGATTTTAAACAAGCACTGTAAATAAATAACCATTCCTTGCCAGGATCGCGTTCCTATATTAAATTTTTAAAATGAAAAGAATACCAGCGATCACGACACTTTTTCTCATCCTTGCGGTCTCGGCTGCTGGCGCGGTCGATGTGGACGGTAAAATACTTCCCGGGGAATACGCCAGGGAACAAAGCTTCGAAAAAGGCAGCTTCAGGCTTCTGTGGAGGATTGTGGACGACAAAATCTTCATGGCCATAGACTCGGATGCCAAAGGCTGGGTGTCCGTCGGGTTTGAGCCCACCAGAATAATGGCCAACTCGGACATGATCTTCGGGTTTGTGGAAGCCTCGGGGAGCGTCAAGGCGGTGGATGCCTGGTCCACCGGCATTTTCGGCCCCCATCCGCCGGATGTGGATCAGGGAGGAAAAGACTCGATCCTCAGCTTCGCCGGAACCCGATCCAGCAACAGGGTAGTCTTCGAGTTTTCCCGGGCTCTTGATACGGGCGATAAATTCGATAAACCAATCCCCAGCTCGGGTTCCTTCAAGGTAATCTGGGCCCAGTCCCAAAGCATGGGCTTCACCGCCAAGCATAACAAGGCTGGCAGCCTTACCCTCGACATGGGAGGCTCCTATTGACCCCCATCTACCTGCACCTGGGTTTCATGAGCGCCGCCTTTCTGGCCATGGCCGCCGGAATCCTGATTGCGAGGTTTTTAAAAAAGAAAAAATGGTGGCTGAAGGCGCATAAAGGGCTCAACATGGCGGCTGTCGCCCTGGCGCTTGTCGGAATTGTCATTATCGCCGTGTCGGTGCAGGATTCCGGCGGCCCTCACTTCAGGGTCAGCCACGCCTATTACGGAGCCGCAGCCCTGTCGCTGCTCCTACTATCGCCGTTTCTTGGCTTTGCAATGTTCAAGACCAAGGACAAGACAAAAATCCCCCGGATCAAGCAGCTCCACCGCTGGTCGGGCAGAATGACAATCCTTCTAATGGCTGCCGCGATCATCGCCGGCTTTTCCCTTATGGGATTCTTTTAGACCGGACTGTCGGGAAGGCTCATAAGCAGTCGCGCGGCCTGGGCTTGCCCAGGCCGCGCTTTTTTTAAAAAGCCCTCATGAAGCATAAACAGCTCAGCCGCAGCCCTTGCCCGATTTTGAACCAAGGTAGGCTGCCCTCACCGCAGGATCGCCAGCGATTTGGGCCACCGGACCTGAGGTGACAATGCGTCCCTGCTCTAGAACGTAGGCCCTGTCCGCAACAGCGAGGGCTTTGAACGCGTTCTGCTCAACCAAAAGTATCGTCTTTCCCATGGATCGTATTGTTTCGATTATATCGAAAACAGTCTTCACCAAAAGGGGTGCCAAGCCCAGGGAAGGCTCGTCCATGAGAATGAGCTCCCCTTCGGTCATGAGGGCCCTGCCCATGGCTAGCATCTGCTGCTCGCCGCCGGAGAGAGTACCCGCCATCTGCTGCTTTCGCTCATCAAGCCGAGGGAAAAGGCCGAATACCTTGTCCAGGTCCTCGAGCACCGCCTTCTTGTTGGAGCGGAGGTAGGCACCCAGGCGCAGGTTATCCAACACCGAAAGGTTGGCGAAGATGAGCCTGCCTTCGGGAACATGGCAGATCCCCGACCGGACCACCAAATCCGGCCGTTTGGCCAGCCTGCTGCCCTTGTAGAGTATCTCGCCCCTGGAAGGTTTTAAGAAACCTGAAATAGTATTGAGAAGGGTCGATTTGCCGGCACCGTTAGCCCCGATGATGGTGACAATCTCCCCGGCCCGCACTTCCAGAGAAATGCCTTTGAGCGCCCGTATGCCGCCGTATGATACATGGAGGTCCTTGATTTTTAGCATGCCTAGACCTCCTCTGTAACGCCCAGATAGGCCTCGATCACCTTGGGGTCCTTTGCTATATCCGCCGCGCAGCCCTCGGCCAGCTTGATCCCGAAATTGAGCACCACAATCCGCTCGCAAATTCCCATGATGAGATCCATGTGGTGTTCGATCACCAGCACGCTGAGCTTGAATTCGTCCCTTATGCGGACAATGAGGCGCATAAGCTGCTCCGTCTCGTCGGGATTCATCCCCGCCGCCGGTTCGTCCAGCAAGAGGAGCTTAGGATCCAGTGCCAGGGCTCGGACGATCTCCAGGCGCCGCTGCATGCCGTAGGGAAGATTGTTGGCCACAAGATCCCTACGCTCGGTTAAGCCCATTATGGATAAAAGCTTTTCGGCCTTTTCTACCAGGGCTTTTTCCTCTTTTCTGAACTTGGGCAACCGCAGCACCGAATCGAGAATGCTGTAGCTGGCACCCAGATGGCAGGCGGTGAGAACGTTTTCGAACACCGTGAGGTTCTTGAAGAGGCGAATATTCTGGAAGGTCCTGGTTATGCCCATATCGGCGATCTTAAAGGGCGGCAGGCCGTTCAAGCTTTTCCCCTTGAATCGCACATCGCCCTCGGTGAGAGAATAGACACCGGTGATCAGGTTGAAAATAGTGGTCTTTCCGGCGCCGTTAGGGCCGATGAGCCCTAAAATTCCCCCTTCGGGGACCGAAAAGCTCACATCGTTCACCGCCGCGAGTCCGCCAAAGCGTTTTGTCAGCCGGCTAATTTCCAGTATGTCAGCCAATGCCGGCCTCCCCATTCCGCCCGTTCCGGCTCTCCTTCAAGGCCAGGACTCGGGCCTTGCGCTCGTTGCGCGCCTTGCGGATGCCCGCGGGTGTCAGCTCCATGCCTCCCATCAAACCCTTCGGCCTGGAAATCATGATGAGAATCACCGCTGCTCCGTAGAACACCAGCCTCCATATCTCGAAAGCCCTCAGGATTTCCGGCAGCGCCGTGAGCAAAAGAGCTCCCAGCACCGATCCCGATATGGAGCCAAGGCCGCCGAAAATGACAATAATCGTGAGTTCGGTGGACTTGGTCATAGAAAACATCTTGGGCTGGATAAAGGTCATGTAATGACCAAAGAAAACCCCGGCGACGCCGGCGTAGACAGCACTCACTACCAAGGCGATCATCTTGTACTTGAAAACATTGACCCCGGCGATCTGAGCCGCCAGTTCTTCCTCCCGCACTGCGATCATGTTCCGCCCGTGCCGGGAGCGTACGAGGTTGGCTAAAAAAATCACCGCCAGGATATCGACAATGATGATGGCCGGCAGCGTCGATTTATACGGCACGCCCGGCCAGCCGCGGGATCCGCCGAAGAGCTGCACGTTATTGAGAATCAGCCTTATGGCCTCGCCGAATCCAAGGGTGGCTATGCAAAAATAATCGCCCTTCAAATTGAGCGTTATTCGGCCGATAAAGTAGCTCACGATACCCGCCCCGGCTCCCCCCGCGATCACTCCTACCGCGAAGGGCAGCCCCAGGCCGGCGGGGCTCGTGGTCGGCGATACGGTCATGAGGGCGCCTAGATAAGCGCCGATCGCCATGAAGCCAGCGTGACCGAAGGAAAAAAGTCCCGTGAATCCGGTGAGCAGACTCAAGCCCAGCACCGCGATCAGATTGATCCCAGCGAGCATCAGAATTCCCTGTATATAAAACCAGTCCATCCCTACCCCCGCCTTAAGCCTTGTCCACCGTTGTCTTACCCATTATGCCCGAGGGTCTGAAGACGAGGACGCCGATGAGGATCACGAAGGCGATCAGATCCCTGAACTGCGACGAAAGATAGCCGGCCACCAGCGTCTCTAAGGTACCCAGAAGCACCGAGCCCAGCACGGCGCCGGGCAGGCTACCCAGGCCGCCGAAGACAGCGGCAATGAATGACTTCGTCGTTATATTGCCTATCTGAGGATAGACCGTGTATTTCATGCCGAAAAACACCCCAGCCACACCGGCCAGAAAGCCGCCGAGGCCGAACACGATGAGGATGATCCTGTCGGTGTTGACGCCCATGAGGGCGCAGGCCTTTATATTGTAGGCAGCGGCCTGGATAGCCTTGCCCATCTTGGTCTTTTCAATGAAGAGTATGAGCCCCGTAAGGCAGACCGCCGATATGAAGAACATGATAAGGTCCAGTCGGCCCACCGCAAGCGCACCGAGCTGGATGGGCGTGCGGGGGATAACCGCAGGATAGGTCCTGAAGGTCGGCCCGATGGTGGCAATGACAATGTTCTCCAGCAGGATCGAGGCTCCCATGGCGGAAATTATAAAATAGAGGAAGGG
The DNA here is from genome assembly GCA_023421875.1 of Spirochaetota bacterium. GTDB lineage: Bacteria > Spirochaetota > Spirochaetia > Treponematales > Rectinemataceae > UBA2256. The sequence goes on from JAEZSM010000067.1 coordinate 7,904, forward strand.
CGCGTTGCGCTCCCGCAGAGGCTTGTAGGCGATCCGTTCCACCAGGATTGCCAAAAGCGTGGTGCCCGCACAGGCTAGCATAAAAGCAAGAATGAAGGGAAGTTTGAGCAGAGTGAGGGCGAAAAAGCCGAAATAGGCCCCCAGCATGATAACCCCGCCGTGAGCGAAGTTGGAAAAGCTCATGATGGAATACACAAGGGAGTAGCCGACGGCCATCAGCGCGTAGACGGAACCTATTGAAAGCCCGTTGATCAATTGCTGCAGAAACTGAATCATGGCCGGTCCTTTTTGAACTCAGGATAAAGGAGACAGCGCGGCGC
>JAEZSM010000116.1 GCA_023421875.1 Spirochaetota bacterium
AATCGAGAACAAAACCGCCGGGTACTGGGGCGGCGAAGTACCATCGCTGTCCAGGCCAAAACCCTTTGTCACCATACTGGACGGTACAACGCTTTCGACGAGTCCTAAGCGCCGAAAGGCTATTGCCAAACCACGCCCACAGCGCTTAGCTTCGGCGCGGAAGCAGAGCACCAGGTTGCATTCCTACGCCAGCGAAACTGCCCATGGCGCTTTGAAAAGCTTGGGTAGCGCCCTTGGAAAAGCAGCGGCATCCATTGCTGCATTCCTTGCCGCACTGACCAAGTCGCCGGCAGGTATTGCCGCGTTCTTGAAAGCCAGGGCCGCCCCAAAAAAAATTAGGATGCCCGATATGCCTTTCACCGGTACGGCTGCGAACGATGCAGCAGCAGACGAGATCGGACTGCCCCTGGCTACCGAGGCAGCGGCGGCGCCGGCGGCGGCCCGCCGGCGCACTCCCCTTCTGGCCCGTCTGGCTTCCATTATCGCTTTTCTGCGCCTGTCCAGGGTGCGCAGGATTCTGCCTATCATATTGGTCAGCGTGATCGTTCTCACCGCCGGCGCCGCCGCTATTATCGGCGCAGCCCAGTTCCCCGTAAGCGTATCGGGCCTCGTCCTCCCCGATGAGGAATCAGCCCAGGCGCTGCTCATGGCCTACATAGCCCCCGAGGGTCTCGATAAGGACAACCTATCATCCGCAAGCCTGCCCCCCATTCCCCTCGCCGTTACTATAAGCGCTTACACTGTAAGAAGCGGAGATACGCTGGAGAAAATCGCCAAGCGTTTCGGCCTCAGGCAGGACACGATCATCTCCTTGAACAACCTGCAAAGCGCTTCGTCCATCCGTTCTGGCCTCAAGCTCCGGATCCCCAATATGGACGGGGTTAGCCATAAGGTGAGAAGAGGAGAGAGCCTTTCCAGTCTCTCCAAAACCTATGCGATCGACATGACCCGCATTGTCGACGCCAACGATCTTTCTTCCAGCACTATCGCCATTGGCCAGAGCCTCTTTATTCCCAACGCCCGCCTCTCCTCGGCCAGCCTGAAGCAATTTTACGGCATGCAATTCCAGTGGCCTGCCAGAGGTCCAATATCATCGCCCTTCGGCTACCGCGCCAATCCCTTTACTGGCCTGCGCACCTTCCACTCCGCCATCGATATTGTCGTAAGCGTAGGCACCAATATCAGGGCGACCATCGACGGAAGAGTCGCCGATACCGGCTACAATTCGGTGTTCGGCAATTACATTATCATCAAGCACGATTCGGGATATCAGTCCCTCTACGCTCATCTGAGCAAAATCATCGTCAAGGAAGGCAGCTATATCGACAAGGGATCGGTGATCGGGCTTTCGGGCAACACAGGGCAGAGCACAGGCCCGCACCTCCACTTCAGTCTCTTCAAGAATGGACAGGCTCTGGACCCGATTAAGTACATCAAGTAAGGCTTTCGCCGTATACAAAAGGATACAGCGCCGCCAGCAACGCTGTATCCTTTTGTATAAATTTTCCGCCCTGCCCAGAACAGCCAAGATTCGCCACAGTACAATATTTTTTTATTTATATATATTATATAGTTTTATTTATTTTTTTATTACAAGTCTATTTTGGCACTCCCCTTGCGAATAGGGTAACGAGGAGTACGCCATGCAACACTTGACCGCCAATGATGAATCGCTTGCCAGTTATTTCAAGTCGATCAAGTCTATCAGCCTTTTAAGCCGGGAAGAGGAGGAAATCCTCTCCAAAAAGATCTCCCAGGGCGACGAGGCTGCGCGCAAGCGGTTGATCGAAGCCAATCTGCGCCTGGTCGTGCGGATCGCCCGGTCCATGTGGAACCCCTCCCTTTCCCTGATCGACCTGATACAGGAAGGCAACATCGGCCTCATGAAGGCCGCCGAAAAATTTGACGGAGCCAGGAAAGTCAAGTTTTCCACCTACGCAGCCTGGTGGATCCGCCAGGCTATCGGTCGCTCTCTGGTCAACACCGGCAGGGCCATACGCCTGCCCCACCGCAAGGAAGAACTCATCCGCAAGGTCCAGGCAGAAAAAAGCATCATGAGCCAGAGCCTCCAGCGCCAACCCAGCACCAGCGAAATATCGGAAAAACTGGGCATTTCGGAAAAAAAACTCAACGACACCCTGGTGTTCGCCGAACGGATCTCTGGCTTCGAAGCCCAGACAGAACAGGACAGCTTTTCCATTCTCGACCTCTACGAGGACTACACCTACGCGCCGGAAACCCTCTTTGACCAGTCGATGGTCGGTGAGCAGACCTCTCGCCTCTTGTCGATTCTCAAGGACAGGGAACGTTTTGTAATAAACCATCGCTTTGAGCTAGGGGGGCGCAAGCGCCAGTCCCTGAAGCGCATGGGCTCGAGAATGGGGCTTTCGCCCGAAACTGTGCGGCATATCGAAAAACGCGCTCTTCAAAGGCTCCACACCGAAGCCTCCAAGGGCTACCTCTATATGACTGCCTAAGTAGTGTCACGAAGCCTGCGCAACAGGGATAGGGAGAAGAATCTATACAAGCGCAAAGTGAGGTACATACTCAGGATTGCTCTTGAGCGGAGTCGGGGACGTTTTCTCCCAAATCCTTTCGAATGTCGGCAACAGCTTCACGCGAGAACGAAAGCGCCG
>JAEZSM010000119.1 GCA_023421875.1 Spirochaetota bacterium
CACCTATTTCGATAAGAAAGAAAAACAATCCTACAGTAGTACTGTAGTATCAATTTGACAGAGTCTGCAATGAATGCGAAAATCACCGCAATGCAATTTATTACATACGACGTCCTTATAATCGGGGCCGGTATTGTCGGTTCCATGCTCGCAAGGGAACTAAGCCGCTACAAGCTCAAACTCGCGCTCGTGGACAAGGAAGACCAACCCGGGCTGGAAGTTACCAAGGCATCGCTTTCCTACATTCATCGCAATCACATGAACCCCCCGGGCTCGGAACGGGCTAAGTTTTGCCGTGGCTCGCAAGATCGTTTCCGAGTCCTGGCCACAGAACTCGGCTTGCCGTATCGCGAGGCCGACGAGATCAACATAGCTTTCGACAAAGAACAGGAACAACAGATACGCACCAGGCTCGACTGGGCTTTCAAGAACGGCGAAACAAAATTCCGCGTCATCTCCAAGAATGAGGTGGCCAGGCTCGAACCCCGGCTGACCAAGGATTTTATCTTTGCCGTGCACTCCGAAGCCCACGGCATGATCCATCCGCCCGAGTGGGCTTTCGCTCTTGTGGAAAACGCCAGAACGAACGGCGCCGATGTATTCCTGGAGACCGAGGTGCAAGGCCTCGATCAAGCCATGGACGGCAGCTGGGTAATAAAAACCGACAAGGCAACCTTCAGGAGCCGCCATGTGATAAACGCCGCGGGCCTCTTCGCCGACCAAATCGCCTGGATGGCCGGCGACAAGGATGTCAGGCTCTTTAAAACCCGGGGTACCTTCGCCATCTTCGATACGGCGGTTTCCTCCATGCTGCGGCACCTGATCTATGTCGCCGGCCTCAACCTGAGCTACAGCCAGGCCATGGGCCCTACTATGCACGGCAATATAATCCTCGGCCTGGGCTGGTTCAAGGAACCTGAAAATCGGATCGACACCAAGGTTACTAAGGAAGAACTGGAAACCATTCTCAAAATGGGCAGGCAAATGGTTCCCGACCTGCCAGAGCGGGATGTAATCACGAGCTTTGCGGGTATCAAGTCCACCAACAACCTTTCCAAACCAGAAGATTTTTACGTAGGCCCTTCGGGAGTTTCCCCCAGCCTCATCTATGCTCTCATCTGCTCGCCGGGTATCACAGGCTCGCCGGGCATTGCCCGCCGTATCATCGAACTTTTAGCCGACGCAGGCCTGGAGCTGAAGGAGAAGTCCGATTTCAACCCTCACCGGGAAAAGCCTTTCCGCTTCAGGGACGCATCGGAGGAAGAGCGAAAAGCGGCTATCGCCAGAGATCCGCGCTACGGGCATCTCATCTGCCGCTGCGAGCAGGTATCCGAGGCCGAGATTATCCAGGCGGTCCGCAAGGGCGCCCGGTCTATCGAGGGGGTCAAGCAGATCACCCGGGCCGGCATGGGCCGCTGCCAGGGCGGCTTTTGCGGCCCCTGGATACTAAAGATCATTGCCCGGGAGCTAGGGATTCCCCCCGAAGCTGTAACCCGCAAGGGCAAGGGCTCGGAGGAAGTCATTCGCTTTGACCAGATCGGAGGAGCCCTATGAGCGCTCCGGTTAAACTCGACCTGGCAGTCATCGGCGCGGGCCCTGCTGGTCTTGCCGCAGGGGCTATGGCCAAACGCCTAGGGATCAAAGACGTGGTCGTCTTCGATAGGGATGAACGCCCCGGCGGCATTCTGCCACAGTGCATTCACCCTGGTTTCGGGCTCCTGCGCTACGGCGAGGAGCTCACCGGCCCCGAATACGCCTGGCGGGCTGTCCAGGAGGCAGCGGCGGAAAAAGTCGACCTTGAGCTCAACGCCATGGTCATCGAAGCGAGCCCGGGCAGGCAGATCTGCGTCGTCTCCCCCGGTGCTGGCCTGCGACGCTACGACTGCAAGAGCATAATCTTCGCCATGGGCTGCAGGGAACGCACCCGCCCCGCGGTGCGTATACCAGGCACCAGGCCTGCGGGCATCTTCACCGCAGGCAAGGCCCAGCGCCTAGTCAACATCGAAGGCTGCCTGCCCGGCCGACGTATCGTCATCGTAGGCTCCGGGGACATCGGTATGATCATGGCCAGAAGGCTCACGCTGGAAGGCTGCAAGGTCGAAGCTGTGGTTGAAATAATGCCCTTCACCAGCGGCCTCATCCGCAACGAAGTCCAGTGCCTGCGCGACTTCGGCATTCCCCTGCTCCTGGGCCACGAAGTCACCGAGATCAGAGGGTACCGACGGGTCGAAGGCTTAAGCGTCTGTGCCCGCAACGAGGACGGCAGCCTCATCTCCGGTACCGAACGGGACTTCGACTGCGATACTGTCCTTTTATCTGTAGGCCTCATACCGGAAAACGAACTGAGCAGACAGGCGGGGATAGGCCTGGATTCAGCCACTAACGGCCCCTTCGTGAACAACCTTCTGGAAACCCAGGCCGAAGGCTTCTTCTCCTGCGGCAACGTACTCCACGTAAACGACCTGGTGGACGAGGTTTCCCAGGAAGGAGAGCTGGCCGCCCAGGGCGCAGCAGTCCGCTTGGGTCTGGCCCAGGCGCCCAGAACACTGAGCTTGAGCGTCGTCAAAGGCTCCAACATCGCCCAGGTCGTCCCTCAAAGGCTGACGGTGGACAAAGACAGCCACATCGCCATAAGGGTGCGCCGCCCCACGGGCCCGGCTACCGTACGCATAGGCAGCGCGGTAAAGCTGCGACTGCCCCTCACCAGGCCAGGCGAGATGATAACGGCAACGCTCAAGGTCGATCAGCTCAGAGCTCTGTATGACGAAGGAAAAAATAGGGAGGTGCGGATTGACTGCGAATGAAAACCCCAGGGCGGCGGAAAAAGAAATCATCTGCATCGTCTGCGCCAAGGGCTGCAGGTCCCTGGTCTGCGAGGATGAAGAAGGCCTCAAGGTAAAAGGCCCTCTCTGCAAGAACGGCCAAGCCTATGTGCGCAGGGAATTCTGCGACCCCCGCAGAATACTTACCACCACCATGGCCATAGAAGGGCAAAGTTGCGGCAGAATTGCTGTGCGCACAAAAGGACCCATTCCAAAAGACAAGGTGATGGACTGCGTGCGCTACTTGAAACAGCATAAAGTGAAGCCGCCCTTGTCCATTGGCCAGGTTGTCGTCGAAGATATTCTGGGCACCGGCGAAGCAGTCGTAGCCTGTGCGCCGCTGCAATAATCACTTGGATTATTGCAGCGGCGCGCAACGCGACCGATTGCTAAATTATTTTTTCGCGATGAGCGATTTTGCCATCATGAAATGGGCGCCTTTGATGCCGTTGACTATCTGCGTCACCCGCAAGTCTCCCGCCATGCTACAGAGGGCGTAGGCGTCTTCAGCCGAAAAACCGCATTCGGCGGCGATATATTCCACTGCCTCGCGCAAGGCGTTTTTAGCCGCGTTGTCCAATATCGGATCGAAACCCATGAACACAATATGCGTATCGGTGAGAATCCTCGGTACGCGCAAGGTCATATTCTTAATAACCCTGAGCCGCACATCGGCATCGAGCCCGGTTTCGAGGGCAAAACTGTTCACTTCCCCGTCTCCCTGACATGCGTGTCCGTCGCCCAGGGAAAATAGCGCCCCCTTGTTGAACACCGGCAGCAGCAAAATGCTCCCCTGCACCAGCTCCTTGCAGTCCATGTTCCCGCCCCAGGCTCCCGGAATGCCTGATGGCACCCTGCCCATTCCCGCAGGTGGCGCCACGCCCACATCGCCAAAAAAGGGCGCCAGCGGCATAGGACCAATACCGTTCCAGGAAGCGGTCATCGTTTTTTTGTTAATAGAAGGAAAGGTAAAGCCTAGGCTCGGAAACTCCTCGGCAAGCCCGCCTTTTAAAGGGATGATTGCGTTGAAACCCCAATCGTAGCGAAGCCGAATCGA
>JAEZSM010000134.1 GCA_023421875.1 Spirochaetota bacterium
ATCGGAATCGCCCTGTATCGAACCGGGGCGCGACAGCCAAACCGGTATGCCGTGCATAATGCAGGAAACACTTTCCCTTGTGCCCCGGGTGGAGGTGAGGTAGTTTACCGAACCAGCCACCGGCCTGCCTTCCTGGTCGGCGCACCAGCTGCCTTCGAATACCGATACCACGCCGGGCATGATGTCGGGGCTGAGGGAAAGCCTGATGCGGGTAGCGCCTGAGTCGGAAGCGATCTCGAGCTCCTGGCCCTCGGTAAAGCCTAGGGTTCTGGCTTCGGCTTCATTTATGACAAGCCTGCTCTGCCGGATATCCTCGGGTCTGTATCCCCACTGGGAATGTACCCTCAGATGGTCCTTGGGACTGACCAGCAGAAAACTCGGTGACGTTCTCTTCGGGTCCGTTTCCGACCGAGCCGTTCGAGACGGCTCGGTCGCCGTCGGCCTTGTTTGCGCTTGCTCTCCTATCGGGGACGGAACGGTAAAACCTCCCCACAAGGGACTGTCCAACTCGACCTTACCTGATGCAGTCTTTAAGGGGTATGCCGATGGATCCGCGGCAAACTCCGCGAGCCCGCTCCGCTCTTGTTCAGCGCCGAAGTAGATACCCGTTGTTTTAAAAGCCTCGGCATCCTCAATCTCGGACTCGGCGATGAATCGCTCTATCCACTGGGATTCTGACAGCCCCTGGGTAAAGGCTTGTTCCGCTCCCATGCGCGAAGAAAGCTCGGAAAAAATATCGTAGTCCGAACGTTCCATCCCCTCCATGGGCAGGATTCGGGGCTTGTAAAGAATATAGTTGCCTCCCCAGGGGATTCCGATGTCCTCTTTCTGTAGAGGCGATGCGGCGGGGAGTACTACGTCACAATAGTGGGCCGTGGGAGTCATGAAAAGCTCATGACTGACAGCAAAATCCAAAGACTGGAAAGCGCGGATGTTTTTTTCGATGTCCGCACCCTGATTAAGGAAATTCCCTCCAGCCGAATAGATTGCCTTGATAGAGTTTTCCAGGGGCATATACTTCCCCAGTACGGCATCTGGCCAGCGGAGCACTGGCACGGCGGGTTCCCCTTCCCTCGCTTGTCCATCAGAAAGACTCCCCACCTTGGGTCCAGGCAGCTTGTTGTTGATCGAACCCGTGGAACCCCCGGGAATGCCGAAATTGCCGCTGGCCAGCTGGAGAGCCAGGCAGAGACGCATGGGCTCCTCGCCGTTTTCGGTTCGCTGAATAGAATAGCCGGGAATAAGCATGACAGGCTTGGCCGAAATCCAGCGCCGGGCGAGTTCTTCTATTCTCTTCGCGTCCACCCCGCAGATAGTCCCTGCCCAGGCGGGATCCCTTACAAGACCGTCCACACCTCCCTGGACAAAGGAAGCCAGCCTGTCGAATCCGGCGACCCGTGCGTCCAGCCATGACCTCTGGATGGCTCCAAACTGCAGAAATTGGTGGAGCAGGGCGTACATCAGCGCGCTATCGGTGCCGGGCAGGATGGGTATCCAATCGGCGCCCAGTATTCGGCTGGTGCTGGTGCGCCGCGGGTCGATGCTGACGATCGGCACGGCATTTTTTGACGCCTGTACAAGCCTGGCCGGGAGTTCGGTGCCCAGCCGTGCCTCCAGCACATTGGCTCCCCAGAGCACGATAAGCTTGGCCTTCGACACCGTCGCCGCATCGAAGCCCGACCGCTGGTAGTCTGTACCGAGCGCCTTTTTTAATGCATCCGCCGCCGCGTTGCTCGAGTAGCTTCCTTTAACTGCGCTGCAGCCGCCGGTGGCGCGCAAAAAGCGCAGGCTGAGCTTTTCGGTGTTGTGCAAAGCCCCGGTGGAACCAGCGCTGGAAATACAGAGCACCGAAGAATTGCCGTAATCGGCTCTGCAGGCCTGCAGTTTTCCAGCCACCAGGGCAAGGGCTTCTTCCCAGCTGCTCTCCACGAACTGGCCGCTTCCACGCGGGCCTTTTCGTATAAGGGGTTTCTTTATTCTATAAGGAGAATAGTGCTGGGCAGGCAGGGCAAAGCCCTTGGGGCAAGCACGCAGAAATTCGCCGGCCGCAGGATTGTGCTGAATGTCTACAACCCTGCCTTCCTCCAGCTGAGCGAGCAAGGGACAGGCGTCCCCCCCGCAATCTCTTCCGCAGAACACCGGTAGCTTCATGATGCTCCGGTATACTATCACAGCCCGAAGGCTATTTCGATCACCTCATCCATTCGCTCGACGGGATGGAAACGGATTCCCTTTCTGACATGCTCAGGTATATCGGCTAAATCCTTTTCGTTCGCGGCGGGAATGATGATGTCCTTTATTTTGTTTCTCCGGGCCGCCACGGTCTTTTCCTTGAGTCCGCCTATGGGCAGGACCTGCCCTGTTAGAGACAGCTCTCCTGTCATGGCTAGCCTGTCCTTGATCCGCTTCTTGATGACAAGGGACAGAAGCGCCGTTGCCATGGTAATGCCCGCGGAGGGACCGTCCTTAGGGGTTGCTCCCTCGGGTATGTGGAGGTGTACTTGCCTACCCTCAAAATAGTCAGCCCCCACTCCAAAATCCTGGGCCGCGACTCCCCGCACAAAGGTATAGGCGATACTCGCCGATTCCTGCATGACCGAGCCCATCTGCCCCGTGATCTTGAAGCCTTCCTTGCCGGGATTGGCCACCGCCTCGATGATGAGCGTGTCGCCGCCCATGGAAGTCCAGGCCAAGCCCACCGCCATGCCTGGCTTGGAGGCCTTTTTAATGTCGTCTTCCCTAAAGATCGGATTGCCCAGGTACTTCTGGATTCCGGCCTTGTCCACGGTGAGCTTCCTGCGCTCGCTGCCTTCCGGGGCAAGCACGATAGACTTGGCGATCTTCCGGTGGATCTTGTCCAGATATTTTTCGAAGTTGCGTACCCCCGCCTCCCGGGCATAGCTCTCGGCGATATGAAGCAACGCGTCCCTGGTATAGCGCAGGTCGGTCTTTTTAAGACCGTTCTTGTCCAGGCTTTTGGGAATCAGGTAATGCCTGGCGATCTCCAGTTTTTCGCTGTCGATGTAGCCCGGAATCTGGATCACCTCCATACGGTCGATTAGCGGCCGGGGGACGGTATCCAGAGTATTGGCGGTAGTTATGAAGAAAATATTGGAAATATCGAAGGGCAGATCTAGGTAATGATCCCTGAAGCTGAAATTCTGCTCCGGGTCCAGGGCTTCCAGCAGTGCGCTGGAGGGGTCCCCCTGATAGGATGCGCCCATCTTGTCGATTTCATCAATCATGAATACCGGGTCCCGGGACTTGCTGATCTTGAGCCCCTGGATAATCTTGCCGGGCAGGGCTCCCACGTAGGTTCTCCGATGTCCTTTTATTTCAGCCTCATCCCGCATACCGCCCACACTGAACCTAAAGAATTCCTTGCCCATCGCCCTGGCTATGGATCTGCCGACGCTTGTCTTGCCGACCCCGGGAGGACCCACCAGGCAGAGAATCGAGCCCTTGGAATCTTTCTTAAGCTTGCGCACGGCCAGGTATTCAACGATCCTGTCCTTGACGTCGTTAAGCCCGTAATGATCCCCCTCGAGAATGCCTTGCGCCTTTTTCATGTCGAAATCGTTGGACAGTTCTTTCTTCCAGGGAAGTGAGGAAATAAGATCCAGCCAGTTGCGGGTGACGATGTACTCGCTGGACGAGGGGTCCATGAGATTAAACTTCTCCAGTTCCTGCTCCACCTGCTCCTTGATCTCGCCTTCGAAGCCGAAACCTTCGATTTTGCCTTTAAATTTCTGGTACTCCGAGCTCTTGGCGTCCGAAGGAAGCCCCAGCTCCTGCTTTATCGCCTTGAGTTCTTCCTTGAGAAAATACTCCCGCTGGCTCTTTTCGATCTTTTCGTTTATCTCTGCTTGGACCCGCTTTTGGATCCTTAAAAGTTCCTGCTCTTTCTTTATGAAAATGAGGACCAGCTCCATACGCTCGTGGACATCGGTGGTTTCCAGCACCCGCTGCTGCTCTTTCTTATCGACATTGAGGATTGAGGCGATGAAGTCGGCGATCTTGCCCGGATGATCGATGTTGATCATATTGAGGCGCATCTCTTCGGAGAAAAGCGGATTGTTTTCGGAGATCTGCTTCATCTCGCCCAAGAGCGCACGGGTGAGCGCCTTGATTTCGTCGCCATCGTCGTTTGTGTCGTCCAAATAACTGGCGGCCACAAAGACCGGCGCTTCTTTAGTGAGAAATTTCTTTATCTTGAAGCGCTTGAGCGTGGATATGAAAATATTGATGCCGCCGTCGGGAAGATTGATGCGCTTGACGATCTTTGCTGCCGTGCCTACCGAGTAGAGATTGGGCCCTTCGGGGGATTCCTCCTCCTTGGCCAGGACCAGGCCTACCATACCGTCGGCCGCCATGGCCTGTTCGACGATGTGGATGTCTGGAGGATTGGCGATCATTATGGGGGTGAATATGCCGGGAAAAATCGGCCTTCCAATCAGGGAGATGACCGGAAGCTTGGTGGGCAATATTTGATCAATAGGGATGATATCGTTGTCGGGCATAGCTGCTCCTGTCGTTATTGTAATGGCTGAACATCCGGGCCGGATTGCCGAGGCGAGCCGCTTCAGCGATATCCGAAAAAATGATCAGCCTAGTAGAATGTAATAAGATCCGCAGTTGGCGCCAAGTATTCACCAGGCCTCGGCCTACCTGAACGACTCTCTCGAAACTAGAAGAAGGGAAGCGCTTTGGTTGCCCCCCGCAAGGCAGGCCGAAACATCGCATCCTGCCGCCTTTGCCGCAAGAAAGCCTGCGGCGAATGCATCCCCGGCGCCGACATCGTCCTCGAGCTCGAGCACCCGGGCTGCGGGTTCATCGATCCAGCAGCCCTTATCCAGCGCCGAGGCGCCCCGTTCCCCCCGTTTGACCACCCATATCGTTTCCGA
>JAEZSM010000031.1 GCA_023421875.1 Spirochaetota bacterium
CTTGAAGGGCAGTCCCTCTCGGAGACTGAAATGGAAGACATTGTCGGCGGCCTGCCCCGCTGCTGCCACCATCCGCGATACGATGCAATTGAAGATGGGTGTCTAAATAACAAAGGTCAAAAATATGATGAAGGCTATAACGATTGTGATATTTGGATTGAGAATGTACTAATGGAAAAAGGTATAAATATTGCTTCTAAATGGGGATCAGCAAAAAGTACTAGCGTAAGAAACCATAGAGAGAGAGTAAAAAATCAATTATCAACGACCCAGCCAGAAGGTTGGAGCATAATGATAATTGATGAGAGTCATGTAGCTATAACAAGATTGAATCCGAATGGAAGCGTTGACATTTTTCATCAAGGTCGAAACAGAGGTAGCGATAATAAAGAGGTTTGGGAAGCGAGAGGGTATAGTTATAGCAATAGAAATCAAATGAAATGGGATGGGAAAATTGAATACTGGGCATTTCAATAAAATTCTGACGAACGCTTAAACTTTGTAGGAGTAATCCAATGAAAAGAGCGAATTATATTTATTTCTTAATTCTATTATATTTTATGATTATACCCATAAATTTAATTGCACAAAATAATACTAACTTTGATTATTTCTTAGGTAATTGGGTCACAGCCGACAAAAGCTTGAGCATTAAGGTGATTAAGGAAAACGATAGTTATTTTATAGTAGAATTTCATATTATAAAACATGAATTATTTTTTAGTGCTGATGGAATAAGAGCCCTTTTCCAAGAATGGGGAAAGGGCCCATCGGGTGATAATTGTGGTATAAAAATTAATGAAAATAAAGTAAGTCTTGGCTATTATGGTATAGATGATTTAGGCGAGTGGCATTTCAGCAAGACATTTTATAAGCAGAATTGAAAAAATACGGCAACTAGCTTCAAGCTAATTGCCGTGTTTTTTCTGTTTTGTAAAATTGTCCTGGTAAAATCCTGTCATTCCTGTCAAAAACATTAAGTCGGTTTAATCACGTCGGGTTACTTCAGGCTATTCCCATGGACGCCCCTCACTGCGCGACCCGAGGGATCGGCTAGATTGGCCCAGGCAGCATCCCAGCGGATGGCGGTCGGCGTAGAGCAGGCTATGGAAGGACCGTCGGGAACCAGGTCCACAGCACTCGGGTTCTTAAAGTGCTCCTCGTAGATCGAGCGATACAGATAGGCTTCCTTGGTCGGCGGCGTCTTGATCGGGAAACGGTAAGCCGCGTTGGCCATGGCAGAATCTGAAACCTCTTTTTCGGCAAAAGCCTTGAGAGAGTCGATCCAGGAATACCCCACCCCATCCGAGAACTGCTCTTTCTGGCGCCAGAGAATCTCGTCGGGAATCCAGCCGTCGAAAGCCTTGCGGAGAATGTATTTTTCCATTCGGCCCTCGCCAGCGCGGATCATCTTATCGGCGGGATCGATATTCATAGCCACTTCCAGAAATTCGGGATCCAGGAAGGGAACCCGCGCTTCCAGCCCCCAGGCGGCGGGCATCTTGTTAGCCCGCAGGCAGTCGTAGAGATGAAGCATGGAAAGCTTGCGGACAAGTTCTTCGTGGAATTCAACCCTGTTAGGAGCCTTGTGGAAATACAAGTAGCCACCGAAGATTTCATCCGAGCCCTCGCCCGAGAGAATCATCTTTATACCCATGGCCTTGATCTTTCGAGACATGAGATACATGGGCGTTCCGGCTCGGATAGTCGTTACGTCGAAGGTCTCCAGGTGGTAGATAACGTCCGAGAGCGCGTCGATCGCTTCCTGGATGGTGAAAACCAGCTCATGGTGTTCGCTCCCGATATGGGAGGCAACCATCTTGGCATAGCGGGTGTCCGGCGCTTCGGCCAAGCCCACCGAAAAGGAGTGGATACGCGGCCACCAGGCTCGCTCAGCACCGTCGGTTTCGACGCGACGCTCGGCGTATTTTGCCGCGATGGCAGCGATGAGGGAGGAATCCACGCCGCCGGAGATCAGAAGGCCATAGGGCACGTCACACATGAGCTGACGCTTTACCGCGGCAATGAGAGCCTCTCTGAGCTCTTCAAGATCAACTGGCTTTTCGGGAATAAAGCCGGGGGCAGCCCAGCCGGGCTTGTACCACTGAACCAGCTTGCCCTCGCTGCCCTTGTAGTAATGGCCGGGCGGGAAAACGTCGATCTTGACGCAGATGTCGTAGAGCGCCTTCATTTCCGAGGCCACATAGAGCGTGCCTTCTCCGTCCCTGCCCCAGTAGAGCGGGTTTATGCCGATGTGATCCCGGGCTATAAAAAAATCGCCATCCCTTGGATCGTAGATGACAAAGGCGAAAATGCCGTTGAGCTTATTTAAGAATTCCGGGCCGTACTCGTCGTAAAGATATAAAAGCGGCTCGCAGTCGGAATCAGTCTTGAAGTCGTGGGGCTGCTTTAAAAGTTCAGCCCTGAGCTGGCGATGATTGTAGATCTCGCCGTTGACGGCGAGCACCCGGCCGGTCATCGAGTCGATGAGCGGTTGGGCTCCGTGGTTTATGTCGACAATGGAAAGGCGCTCGTGGCAAAGGATTGCCCTGTTGTCCGAATAGACGCCGCTCCAGTCCGGCCCCCGATGCCTAAGGCGCTTGACGTTGGCGAGAGCTTGTTTTCGCAGCCTCGATACATCCCCCTTGATATCGGCGATAATAAAAATACCGCACATGATGATCCTCCCGGTAATAACGGGACACTGTAAAAACCTCGAATTGCCCTGTCAAGGGAAAACTCGATATTTATACGTGATTTCTTGCTCCAAAGCATAAATTTTCTCGGGCGCTCTTCTTGACTAGGGATGTTGGCTCGTATATATTACGATTAAATGATTGTTTAATCGTTTAATCGATGACAATCGAGGAGCAGCCGATGAATCAGGATCTGTGCAGCCAGTTCGGCATTTCCTGCAGGGAAAAAGCACCAGCTTTGCAGGCGTCCATTTTGGATGTCGCCGGGCTATCGGAGCTGTTCAAGGCCATGGCCGATGAGACGAGGATAAAAATACTTCATCTTTTAGCCCAGGAAGAACTCTGTGTCTGCGATCTGGCTTTTTTGCTGGAGACCAGCCTGCCTGCCGTATCCCACCATCTACGCTTTCTCAGAACCTTGAACCTTGTGCGAACGAGGAGGGAGGGCAAGCAAGTGTTCTACACCCTGGCGGACGAGCATGTTTCCCAGCTGCTCAAAACCGCCCGGAGCCACTATATCGAAAAACTGTAGCGAGGCGTCATGAAAAACGAAATTTTCGTCGAACATCGGCATGAAGCTCATACAGGCTGCGAGACTGGTACGGGTTGCGCTGCCTGTGAAACCGCCGCTTCGCTCTATAAACCCGCCGAAGAGTCACAAAGCGATAGGCCGGCACTGCTAAAAATGCTCATCTCGGGCGCGTTGCTGGGACTTGCCATTTTCTTATCCCCATGGCTGGAATCTCTGGGCTCGGCCTGGGCACTCTACGCATTCTTGATTCCTGCCTACTTCGTTGTAGGGTATCAGGTGCTTCGAGGCGCTTTTCAAGATTTGGTAAAAGGACGGCTGTTCAACGAACTATTCCTCATGTCCATCGCTTCGCTGGGGGCTTTTGCCATTGGGGAACCTCACGAAGCCGTGGCGGTGATGCTTTTTTATACGGTAGGAGAATGGCTGCAGGAGAGGGCGGTGCAGCGCTCCCGCCGATCGATCGCGGGGCTCATGGACCTGCGACCGGAGTTCGCCAGGGTTGTCAGTCTGCGCGAGGGGAGCGATAAGGCGAGCGAGGTTTTAAAAGCGCCGGAGGATGTTCGGACGGGAGAGTTTGTGGAAATCCGGCCTGGAGAAAGAGTTCCCCTCGATGGTGTAATTGTGGATGGCTCAGGCCTTTTGGATACTTCTTCGCTCACCGGGGAGTCGCTGCCCTTGGAGGGCAGCCCCGGCACTGCGATAAAGGCCGGTTATGTAAGCCAATCGGGCCGTTTTGTCGTTAGGGTGAGCGCAGGGTTCGGCGAGTCCTCGGTGGCCAGAATTCTCAAGCTTGCCCAGGAAGCTTCAGAGCGCAAGGCCCCAGCCGAAAAGTTTATTACCAAGGTCGCCGCTGTCTATACGCCAGTGGTGGTCGGGGCCGCGACGCTTCTTGCCATAGTGCCTCCCCTGATCATTCCCGATGCTCAGTTCTCCCAATGGTTCAGGCGGGCGTTGGTACTTTTAGTCATCTCCTGTCCCTGCGCGCTGGTGATTTCCATTCCCCTGGGGTACTTTGGCGGGGTGGGGGCCGCCTCGCGGCGAAAGATCCTGGTAAAAGGAGCCGGCGCCTTGGACTCCTTGCTCAAACTCCACACCATAGCCTTCGATAAAACCGGCACTCTTACCGAAGGGCGTTTCAAGCTGACTAAAATCTTGCCCGAGCCGGGCTTCGATAAGAACACGATTCTGGGTTTTGCCGCGGCGGCCGAGCGATTCTCGTCCCATCCCCTCGCTTTAGCGTTGCAAAAAGCCGCTGAAGCCCTACCGGATTCCGGGCATCAAAATTTGTCGGTCAATGAACTAAAAGAAGAACGAGGCCTTGGCGTTTCGGCGATCGTAAAAGGTAAAACGGTTCTCGTCGGAAGCTTGGCGCACCTCGCTCGCCATGGGGTACAGGGTCTTCCTGCAGACTTCTCGGACACGGCTGTGTTTTTGGCGGTCCAGGGGATCTATGCCGGGTGTTTCAGCTTTGCCGATACGATGAAACTCGGCGTCGCAGACACGATGCGAGCGCTTAAAGCCTTAGGCGTCCGCCGGCTCGTGATGCTGTCGGGCGACAGAAACCAGACAGCAGGTCGCATAGCCGCCGAAGCGGGCATGGATGGTTTCAAGGCAGAACTCTTACCTGAGGATAAACTATCCGAAGTCGAAGCGCTGAAGGCCGCCATGGCCCCAGGGGAAAAGCTTGCCTTCGTGGGCGACGGCATGAACGATTCCCCTGTCCTGGCAGGGGCGGATGTGGGCGTAGCGATGGGGGGACTCGGATCGGACGCGGCGATTGAAG
>JAEZSM010000246.1 GCA_023421875.1 Spirochaetota bacterium
CCTCATTCCTGTGCTAAATGTATGGGAGAACATCGAATTCCCCCTCCTCTTGGGCAAGACCAAAGTGACGGCGGCGGAAAAAAAACAATGGATCGACTGGCTCATAGACGAAGTGGGCTTGGGCGACTGGCGAACTCACAAACCCAACGAACTCTCGGGCGGCCAGCGCCAGCGCGTCGCCATCGCCAGGGCACTCGTCACTAAACCCGGCATTGTGCTGGCCGACGAGCCCACCGCCAACCTGGATTCCAGCACCGGCGAACAGATCATCGAACTCATGAAGAAAATCAACCGGGAGCTCAATACTACCTTCATATTCTCCACCCACGACGCCAAGATCGTTGAAGTGGCCGATCACATCATACGGCTCAAAGACGGCCTCATTGTGGAAAACCGACGGCTCAACGGAGCGGGCAGCCCCGATCAGGTCCGGGAGTAAGACATGGCCGCAATTCTACGCATAGCCTTCCGCAACCTCTTTGAGCACCGATCCAAAAGCCTCATCATCGGCATACTCCTGGCATTGGGCTCAATGATCCTCGTGGTGGGCAACGGCTTTATCGATGCTTCCCGCCTGGGAATACGCAATTCTTTTATCGAAAATTACACCGGCAACGTCTTTATCTCCGGGCTTTCTGAAGATGGCGATGTATCCCTCTTCGGCGTCAGCTCCGTGGGCGGGCTCGCTGCCACGCCCACCATCCCCGAGTTCGAAGCAGTGTTAGCCCAGGTGAAAGCATCGCCCCAGGTGGAAAGCGTCACCAGTCTGGCAACCGGCTTCGGCATAGCGATGCGGGACGAAAGCTCAATCGCTGCCACCGCCCAAACTGAGGATGAATCCGAAGAAGAAATGTCCAGCGAAACGGCAATGGCCCGATTTCTCTTTTTCTTCGGTATAGACCCGCAGAATTATTGGGATGTCTTCGATTCCACCGAAATCACCGCCGGCGAGGCGCTAAAACCCGGCCAGACCGGCCTGGTGATCAACGAATCTCAGCTGGCCAAACTCTCGGACTGGATGAAGCACGATATTAAGGTAGGCGACAGCCTTGTGGTGCAAGGCTTTTCCTCCGGCGGCATGAAACTGAGGGAAATCCCCATCGTAGGCACCTATAAGCAAAAGGGTGAATCCACAACCCCCGAGCAAATGGCCTTTTTAGACATAAACACCCTCAGGGTCATGACAGGCATGACCGTAGGCGCCAACGAGGACATCGAGCTCGAGGAATCCCAGACCGCCATGCTCGCCGCCGATGATTTCGACGCCCTCTTCGGCGACGACCTTTTCGAAGAAGCGCCGGCCTTGGGCGGCTTTGATGAAGAAGCTCTCCAGACCGAACTAGCCGACACGACAGCCCGTGAGCTGGCCAATACAGCCGACACAGGAGCCTGGCAGTTCATAGTGGTCCGCACCGTAAACGAAGCGGCCGCAGCGCCTCTCATTGCCAGCCTCAACAAAAGCTTCACAGAGCAGGGAATAGCCGCCAAGGCCGGCGATTGGCTGGCCGCCGCAGGTCCCTACGGCCAGTCGGTGGATGTCATCCGTATCGTGTTCACCGTCGCCATCATCATCCTCTCCATCGTGGCTATCATCATTATCATGAACACCTTCGTCATCTCCGTTATCGAGCGCACCGGCGAAATAGGCACCATGCGAGCCATTGGCGCCGGAAGGGGCTTCATACGCCGGCTTTTCGCCGCCGAAGCCCTGGTGCTGGCGGGCACGTTCTCTCTCGTGGGCGCGGGCCTCGGCACTATCGTTACCATGATTCTTAAAGCCCTCCGCATAGAAGCGGGCAACCCCTTCCTGGAAGTCCTCTTCGGTGGCACCTACCTATCGCCATTCGTGACTCCGATCAATTTTATAAGCGCCCTCGTTGCCATGCTGCTGGTAGGCTATTTAGCCCACCTGTATCCCGTGTCCGTAGCCCTGAGAATCCAACCCGTCAGGGCAATGCAGCAGGAATAGGAGCCAAGCGATGAAATACATCATACCCCGCATAGCCTTGCGAAACCTTTCACGGCAAAAAAAGCGCAGCTTCCTTTTGGGAGGCGCCATTGCCTTCGGCATAATGATCGTTACCCTCATAAACGGATTCGCCGGCGCCTTTATCGAAAATGTCTCGGAAAACTTCGCCTACCTCATGGCAGGCCATGTCTTTGTCCAAGGGGCCGAAAAAACAGCCTCGGGAAAGCGCCTTTCGGTAATCCGGGACGACTCGATAATCTTTTCGGCGGTAAGGGATTCCGGTTTAGACTACGAGTTCGCCACCAAAACCAGCGAAGTCTCGGCTTCCCTCTATTTTGAAGGCAAGAACATACGCCAGAATCTTACCGGTCTGGATTTAGCCACAAACCTCTTCCTGCGCGAACGAGTAGTCCTTCGCCAGGGGTCCTGGGACAACATCGGCCCAGATTCCATAATCCTCTCGGAGAAAATAGCTTCGCGACTCAATGTCCTACCCGGAGACAGAATCACAGCCAGCTTCCAGACCCTTACTGGACAGAACAACATCGCCGATTTCACCCTGGCGGCCATAAGCGTCGATTCGAGCATCATCGGTTCCGTCATGTCCTACGTGGACCTGACGTATCTCAACGAAGCCATCGGCCTCAAGAGCGAAGAATACATGGCCCTAGGCTTTATGCTGAACGACCTGGAAGCGGCGGAAGCCTTCGCCTCCAAGCTCTACACATCCATGGCAGGCATGGGCATCCAGCTCTTCGAACGCTCCGCCAGCGAAGAAAGCAGCGCGGTCACCCCCTTCCAGGCCATGATCCGCGCCCAGCGCAGCGAAGACTGGGAAGGTAGCCGCTACAGCGTCTACACCATTGACGACATCGTTTCCCAGGCTAAGCAGATCGTGGTAGCCCTGGACGGGGCCAGCCTGATAATACTCCTGGTGCTCTTCGCCATCGTCATGATCGGCATCAACAACACCTTCAGAATGGTCATGTACGAGCGCATCAAAGAAATAGGAACCATGCGCGCCGTGGGCGTCCAGCGCAAAGACATTAAGTCACTGTTCCTCAACGAAGCCCTCTTCCTCGCCATAGGAGGCGCGGTGAGCGGCATAGCCCTCGCCCTCGTCGCCATGAGCCTGCTCTCTCTTATCGATTTTGGAATGAACACCCCGGCCTTCATGATCATGAAAAACGGCCATCTCTCATTTTTCGTACCCCCGCTGCGGGCGATTTTCAATGTACTAGTTATCGCCGTTCTTACCCTTCTGGCGGCATACTTTCCTGCAAAGGCCGCGGCCAAGCTGGAACCCGCCGTCGCACTTAGGACAGCAAAATGACAGGAGCATCCATGAACAGCATACGCATACCCAAGCGACGAGCCCTAGCGCTCATACTCGCGCTCGCCGTCGCCTTCCTTATCGGCCTACCCTTGAGCGCCCAGAGCCTGAGCATCCCGGCGGCCGAACAGATCCTTGAGGATCTGGACACGTTAGGCAACTTCCCCGGCAAGGACTACTCAGCCCTCTTCACCATTGTCTCTGAAAAACCCGGCGAAAAGCAGAGCGTATCTCAGGTGAGAGTGTTCCGGCGGGATGACCGCGACCAATTCACCATTCTGGTCATGCTGCCCGAGGTGAACAAAGGCCAGGGCTACCTACGGGAAGACGACAACGTCTGGTTTTACGACCCCACCAGCCGAAAATTCTCCCACTCCTCCATAAAAGAAAACCTGCAGAATAGCGAAGCCAAGAACGCCGACTTCACCGCTTCCTCACTTAAGGACGACTACAGCATCCAGAGCATCGCCGAAGGCAAGCTCGGCCAATATCCGGTCTGGATACTCGAACTCAAGGCCAAGAACAACGAAGTGCCCTATGAACTCTTAAAACTCCATATCCGCAAGGACAGGACCATGCTCCTCAAGGAAGAAGCCTACTCGGTCAACGGCAGGCTCATGCGCACCACCCTCTACCCCAAGTACGTGTCGCTGGAGAACAAGCTTCTACCCTCCCAGATTCTAATTATTGACGAGATAAACAAGGGTGAGAAAAGCCAGATCAGTATGGCCGAACAGAGTGTTGAAAAGCTGCCGGACAAGGTCTTTACCAAGGCCTTTCTCGAACAGGTTAACCGCTAGGCTCCACGCAACGATAACAAAGGAGCGGTGACATGAATACAGTAACCAAACGCCTACTGGCTCTGGCGCTCGCGGCTCTCTTTGCGGCCACGAGTCTCTATGCCCAGGAAACCCAGGATGACTTCGACATGGATTCCCTCTTCGGCGATGAACTGATAGAAGAAATCCCCGGCGGAAACGAAGGTCAAGCCCTGGGCAAGGATCCCCTGGCTTCCTTATTGACCAGCGAGGGCACCAGGATAGGCGGTTCCTTCAGCGGTTCCCTGGAGAGGAGTTTTACTTGGGAGGACCTTTGGACAGGCGGGACAGGCTTTTTCGATCCCGAAGAAAAGGATCTGTCACTCTCCTTGGCATCTACGCTCTACTTCGATGCCCGCCCTGTCGAGGATTTCAGGGCCTATGGATCGATGAAGACAAACTGGCCTTTCTCTACAAGAACCGATGTTATAAGCGATGTAGAATACATTGCCGATACAGATCCATTCACAGCAGGTAACCAGTCTGATGTAGAAACCAAAACTACTAGATTAACTTTACCCACTTTATCCATCTTCGAACTCTTCTCAGACTTCAATCTAGACGACAGAATCTTCTTCCGTTTCGGCAAGAGCACGGTAAAATGGGGCGTCGGCTACTTCTGGAGCCCCGCCGACGTCATCAACCTGGAATCGATTAATGTCCTGGATGCAGAAGCCCAGCGTGAAGGCCCTGTAAGCTTCAGGGCTCATCTGCCGGTCCTGGGCACTCAAAATAACTTTTACTTTTATACTATTTTAGACAGTAGCGAGATCGAGTACGAAACGACAGCCCTGGCCGCAAAGGCCGAGTTCCTCCTCGGAGGCTACGAGCTCGGTCTGGGCGCCTATTACCGCTACGATACCGCAGAACGGGCCATGCTCACCCTCACCGGCCCCTTAGGCGACTTCGATATATTCGGTGAGGCAATGCTGTCCAGGGGCAGCGCGAAGACCTTTGTCACCCAAGTGACTCCAACCTTCACTACCTCAGAAACGGACGATCATCGGAGCGACTATTATTTTTCCGCCAGCGCAGGCTTTAGCTATATGAATAGCGACAATAATCTTAATCTCATTGGGCAATACTACTACAATGGAGAAGGCTACGC
>JAEZSM010000087.1 GCA_023421875.1 Spirochaetota bacterium
GGCCATAGCCGGGCAAGCTGACAAGAGCGCGTTTTTCATTCTCATTTCCCTCTTCCTCTGGTTCCTAGGCTATCAGGGGGTGCTGCCCTTTATCGGTAAGTACTCTCTGGACGTTCTGGGCACTTCCTCTGGCACGGCTGCCCTGGCAGCGGGCATGGTGGGCGTCGCCTATGCCATCTTCGCCCTGCCCTCGGGCTATGTGGCTCATCGCAAGGGGCGGAAGAAGACCATCCGTACCAGCCTTCTGGTCATCGTCGGCCTCACCATTCTCCTCTTTTTCCACGACCCTTTGAGCGCAGGCCTCTCGGCTTCCTTAAGGCTCTACAGCTTCTGGCTCATCATGTTCGCCTTCGGCATGTTCTGGGTGTCCATCGTAACCAACTCCTTCCCCATGCTCTGGCAGATGGCCAGCTGGGGAACCATGGGTATTTACACAGGGCTTTACTACACCGCCAGCCAGGGCGCGGCGATTCTCGCACCGGTGCTCACCGGCGCCATAATCGATCTCGCGGGCTACAGGGGAATCTTCCTCTTCTGCTCGGCCTGCATGCTGGCTGCTTTCTTTGTTATGGGCAAGGTAAAATCGGGAGAGCCGACCAAGAAAATAGAAGAGTAATCGTTGTAAAATAACCTGAGGATGTCGATATTATTAAGGCAGATTCTCGCGAGCAGGAGGAAAAATCATGAAATCACAGGATAGACCCAAGGCAGCTGAGAAAAAGAAGCCGCAGAAAAGCCTAAAGGAAAAAAGAGCGGAGAAGAAGGCTAAAAAGGATTCGAAGTCATCAGAGGAGTGAGCCAATTTAAGAGTATTTCAGTTTTAAGAAGCATAGAATAACGAAGTAAGTTCCTCGAACCTTGTTGGTTAAGAGGCCGCTCAGGGTACCCTGGGTGGCCTCATTTCTATCTGCCTCCCAAACTCGCTTCAATTTTTAAAAATAATCCCTGGGCAAATTCCCTGTAGCAGTCCTCCGGTAGCACAAAACCGCAGGCATCGTCATCCCCGGTTTCCAGGGGCTTGGCCTTGTCCTTCCATGTCTCGGCATAGGATTGAGCTATTCGCCGCCCCTCCCCTCCCTTGCCCGAGGCAAAAACCGCCACAAGCTTCATGCCGCCATCTTTATACGGAGAGCTTGAAAGCCCTAAAAACTGGGCCGGGGCCGAGTTGGCATCCTGGGGACCGATGAGGGTGCCCTGGCCTTCGTCGAAGGTCGAACGCACCCTGATTCGCATCCCCAATTTCCGGGCAAGATCCGCCGATTTGTCGTGAAGCACTCTCGCCCCATGTCTGGCCAGTCTGACCATGGAATCGTAATCCAAAAAATCCATAAAGGCGGCCTGGGGAATGAGCCGGGGGTCGGCCTTGGCCACTCCCGGCACGTCCTTGTAGATGTCCACATAGTCGGCGCCCAAGGCTCCGGCGATGGCTACGGCACTGGTATCGGAGCCGCCCCGTCCTAGGGTGAGCACGCGACCTGAGGCGTCCATTCCCTGGAAACCCGTCACTACAGGCACTGCACCCTCGTCCAGCACCTTACGCAGTCTGGAGGGATCGATATCCGAAGGATTGGCGTCTTGATATTCCCCGGTTGCGAAAATTCCGGCGCTGGAGGCGGTCATGGGTTGGGCTTTAATGCCCTTGGCGTTGAGGAGGGCGGCGATGAGGCAGGCGGATATTACCTCTCCGCAGGAAGCGATGAGGTCCCGGTTCAGCCCGTCGGCGCCGCGGGGATACTGTTCTAAAAGATCAAGAAGAGTGTCGGTGGCGTAAGGGTCTCCCCGGCGCCCCATGGCCGAGACAACCAGGATTACCCTGTCCCCGGCCTCCAGGGCTTTCCCAACCTTGGAGGCCAGGAGTTCGCGGGAGGCCGGGTCGGCCAGGGAGGTGCCGCCGAATTTTTGAACGATGAGGGCCATGGGCTCTCCTCTTTAGATTTTCCGGGCCTTGAGACCCTTTTTAACCAGAAGTTCGCCGATCTGTACGGCATTGAGGGCCGCGCCCTTGCGGAGATTGTCCGAGACTACCCACATATTGAGCCCGTTGGGCACTGTGGGGTCGCTTCGCAGCCTGCCCACGTAAACGGCGTCCTGGCCGTCGGCATCCAGGGCCGTGGGGTAGACAAGCGTGGACGGATCATCCATCACCTTCACACCGGGAGCTTTTTCCAGCAGGCGCCTGGCCTCGGCCAGCTCTATGGGCTTTTCGGTTTCGATATTGATAGATTCCGAATGGCCTCTGAAAACAGCCACCCTGATCGCCGTAGGGCTCACCTGTATGGTGGGATCCATGATCTTGTGGGTTTCGTGGACCATTTTCATCTCTTCCTTGGTGTAGCCATTGTCCAGGAATACGTCGATCTGAGGAATGGCGTTGAAGAGGATTTGCCGGGAAAACACCGAGACCTTGAGTTCTTCGCCCCTCACATACTGACCCGCCTGGGCTTCGAGTTCCCTCATGGCAGGACCGCCGCCGCCAGAGACGGCCTGATAGGTGGACACTACTATTCGCTTGATCTTGTAAGCATCGTGGAGAGGCTTCAGGGCTACGACCATTTGAATGGTTGAGCAATTGGGGTTGGCGATGATGCCCTTGTGGGCGTCCACTGCGTCGGGATTTACCTCCGGTACCACAAGAGGAACACCGGGATCCATACGCCAGGCCGAGGAGTTGTCCACTACCACGGCGCCTTCGGAGGCCGCAATGGGGGCCAGCACCAGGCTGGCATCAGCACCGGCGGAAAAGAGGGCTATATCCACGTCCTTGAACGCGCCTTTGACCGCTGCCCTTACTTCGACATCGGCTCCCTTATACTTGACCTTCCTGCCTGCCAGCTCGGGTATGTCCATGGGAATGAGGGTGGAGATGGGAAAATTCCTGGCTTCCAGGGTCTTGATCATCTCCGTGCCTACGGCGCCCAGGGCGCCCACCACCGCGACTCTATACATCTGAACCTCTCCTTGCGATGCTTATCGCATCCTGTACGAATTTTCTGGGGAATTCGGCGGTGACCACCGCCGTTCTATTGTTGCGAACCGGATTCACAATGGAAACGATCCTGCCATCGCAGAGTTCTCTGCCCAGCCTATCGACCATCCGCACGGTATCACCGATCGAGGGAAAGGGTAAATACTCCCAGGGAAAGCGTATCCGCGCCGTATCGTCCTTGACGCTCTTGATGGTGATGGCTAGTCCTGGGCAGGCGGGAATGCAGATTCCGCAGACGGTGCACTTGGCCCTATCGATGACCGGAAGATTGGTGATGGGAAAGCCGACGGTTATGGCGCCCTGGGGGCAGGATGTCTGGCAGGGATTGCAGGGTATCTCCTCAATGCATTCGATGCAGAGGCATCCCCGACCTTCCATCTCCTCTTCCGAGGCAAGCTGGTCGACAGCCTTGAGTTCTTCGAGGGAGGGTGCTCCGCTGGTCTTGAGGGAATGCTGCGCGCTCATGCTCCCTTCCTCCCTTCTAGGATTCTTTTTTTGGCGTCGAAGCGCTTCTGGCCGAAAATTCCCTGCCGAAGCGCCTTGAGTCTTCCTTGTGTCTCCTCGGTCTTTGCCTTCATCGTCGCCTCATCCATAAATCCCATGGCCCAGGCTGCATGGATGCCCGCGAGCCTGCCCTCTTCCATGGCTGTGCTGGCTTCTTCGACCCCAGCGATATCGCCCACCACATAGACCGATTGGAGGCTCGAGCGCATGAAGCTGTCATGAGCAGGCATAGTACCACCCAATTCGGGGATGTAGATCTGCCTGCATCCTGCTATACAGGCCAGCTCGATGGAGGGAGTGAGCCCCACGGCAAGACAGATCGTATCAACGTCCAAGCTCTGCTCGGTGCCCGGGATGGGCTGAAATTTTTCATCGATCGAGGCTATGACAGCCCGCTCCACGCTTTCGGCGCCTTCGGCCCGGATAATCGTGGTCGCGCAGTAAAACGGCACCCCTGCCCTGCGAACCTTGGCGGTATGCACCCCATAGCCCCCCAGTCTGGGAAGGGCTTCTATGACAGCGGCCACCTGGGCTCCGGCCTGCATGAGTTGGTAGGCTACGATGACGCCCACATTGCCCGAACCCACCATGAGAACCCGCTTTCCGGGGAGGACTCTGTGTACGTTGATTAGCGTTTGGGCGCAGCCTGCCGTCATGACCCCCGGAAGGGTCCAGCCGGGAAAGCTGAGTGCGTTTTCGGTGGCGCCCGTGGCCAGAATGAGGGTCGAGGCATCTAGGGTATAGGATCTGGATCGATCCTCCACCGCCCATACCTTGAGCCCCGCTTCTATGCCCACAACCTCGGTCTTGAGCCGCACATCAATGCCCAGACGCAAGGATTCGGCAAGAAGTTCCTTTCCGATATCGAAACCCCGGATTCCCGCTTTGTGCTCCTGGGAGCCGAAGAATTTGTGGATTTGCTTGAAAAGCTGGCCGCCGGGCTTGGAGTTTTCATCCATAAGCACCACGGGAGCCCCGGCTTTCTTGAGTTCGATCGCGGCGCAGAGCCCGGCGGGACCGGCGCCTACTACAACAGCAGGTTTTTCGTCATTGCGCATGGCCGGCCTCCGCCTTGACTTTCCAGCTTCCCACCCCCTGCTGGCGCTCAACCTTCATGCCATCGCGAACCTCGGTGACACAGGTTCTCACCCCCGGCACCCCATCCACGGTCATGACACAGTCGGTGCAGCGTCCGATCCCGCAGAACATCCTGCGCGGAGAGCCCTTCTTGGTATAGCGGAACACGCTTACCCCTGCGGCTACCAAGGCTGCCATGATAGGCTCTCCCTCCAGCGCCCTCAGCGGTTTGCCTTCGAAGTAGATGGTAACTTCCTTCTGGGCCGGCATATCTCCGAGGACTGCATGCTTCACGATCCTCGAGTCGGGGGTTTTTTCTGCGCTCATGTTCCCAGCCCCAGATCCTTGAGCGCCTTTTTGAGCGCCTCGGTCACCTCAGGAGAGGTGGGCTTGAGGGGCGGACGCAAAGGACCTGCCTCGAATCCGCAGAGCTGGAGAGCCCGCTTTACGGGCACGGGATTGGGCTGGAGGAAAAGTGCCCTGTTGATGGCCTGGAGCTTCACGTGCAGGGCCGCCGCTTCGGCATGCATTCCGGCCAGATAGGCTTCAATCATTTTTTTCATGAAAGGAGCCACCACGTGGCCTGCCACGGACACGACGCCATAGCCACCTATGGCCAGGGTTGGAAGGGTTAAAGCGTCTTCTCCAGTATACACCCTAAAGCCCGGTGCCGCGTCACGGATGACCACCGTCGTGTCGTCCAGGTTGCCCGCAGCGTCCTTGAGCATGGTTATTTGCTTTACATCCTTGGAAAGCTTTACGATAGTCTCGGGTCTGATGCTGATCGCCGTCCTGCCAGGAACGTTATAGAGCATGGAGGGAATCTTTACCGACGAGGCGATCATGGCAAAATGGTCGTAGAGCATGCCCTGGTCGGGCTTGTTGTAGTAGGGTGCCACCAGTAAAAGTCCGTCCGCCCCCGCCTCTTCGGCATCTTTCGCATTCTGTATCGAAACCCTGGTGTCGTTGGTGCCAGCGTTGGCTATCACCGGCAGTCCCGTGGCCTTTTTGATAGCCTTTACA
>JAEZSM010000047.1 GCA_023421875.1 Spirochaetota bacterium
GGTAGATAGCCGTGCCGTCCATATTGATGGTAGCGCCCAGAGGCAGGGTAAAGGAAGCGATGGAACGGGGAGCTCCCAGATTTTCTTCTGCGCAGCGCATGGTGATTGGCAGAGTGCCGCCGGAAGAACGGGTTACGAAGGCGGTGATCATGGCCTCGTTGGCTCCCTTTAAAAACTTGACAAATCCGAGCTTATACACCGACAGGAGCCCGCCATATACGCCCACCATATGTACTATCAAGCCGATATAGACCGTGAGGGTGACGATGAGGAGGGGGCCGATAGCCTTGGGACCCTGCTGGGCAAAGACCTGGGCGATGAGGACAAACACGCCGATGGGCGCGTACTGCATGATGCCGCCCACAAGCTTGTACATGGATTCGGCTCCAGCGTTCACCACGTCGACGAGGGTGGAGCCGGCCTTGGCCAGTTCCTTGTTCGAAGCGTCTTTGATGTAGGAGAGGGCGATGCCGAATACCACGGCGAAGAAGATGATGGGCAGCACATCACCCTTGGCCAGGGAGTCGACGGGGTTGGTGGGGACGATATTGAGAAGGATCGTGGCGATCGTAGGAGCCGCCGCCGCCTTACCCTGCACCCCCGCAGCTCCCACGATATTGAACCCGGCTCCGGGCTGCAGAATGTTCGCGAAGACCAGCCCGATGAGAACAGCAAAAGCGCTGGTGATCAAATAGTAAACCATGATCTTGACGCCAACTCGTCCGAGGCGTCCGGGAGCTATGCTTGCCGCACCGGCGATGAGGGAGAAAAGGATTACAGGCACTACGATCATCTTGAGAAGCCTGATAAAGAGATCGCCGAAGAACTTGGTGTTGTCCACGAAGGGTTTGACCGCGTCGGGGAAGAACCCGAGGATAATACCCACGATCGCGCCAAGGACGAGACCGATGAGTATGCGCGCGAGGAGGTTGGACTTAAAGTACCAACTCAATATCCCGCGCTTCTCTTGCTTTTCAGCCATCTTCATTCCTCCTTAGGAATATGCTCGAGAATCCCGCCTCGCAAGGCGACATCGCGACCGAGCGGGCGACGACCAAGGGCAATCATACTCCCAAAAATTGGTAAACGCAAATATTTTCATTCATTCCATCCATCGATTCTCAGGAACTCTTGGCCGCAGATAAAGCGGGAGGTCTTTTAACCTGAATGGACGGTGGCCGGCCACTTTACACGGCGCCTGTCGGCAATGCAGGATTGCCCTATGAAAACCATCGGCATTCTCGGAGGCATGGGCCCCGAGGCTACACTGGAGTTTTTCAAGACACTTCTGAGTTACGACAAGGCGGAGCGTGATCAGGATCATCTTCACATAATCATAGAAAACAATCCCGCCATACCGGACAGAACTGCCTTCATCCTCGGCAAGGGCGAAGACCCCTTGCCGGCTCTGCTGGCAACGGCCGGACGGCTCCGGGCTGCCGGAGCCGAAATCGTCGGCATGCCCTGCATGACCGCGCATCATTTTCTTTCCAAAATCAGGGCAAGCTCGCCTCTCCATTTTGTATCCGCCCTCGAGACCATGGAGCTAACGTTGCGCGACACCTATAAGAATATCGATACTTTGGGAATACTCGCCACCGCCGGCAGCAAGGCGGCGAGACTCTACGAGTCAGCGCTGCCGCGTTATGCGATTCTTTGGCCTGAGGAGGAAGAGCAGAAAGCCTTAGTCATGGAAGCCATCTACGGCAAGGAAGGAATAAAGGCGGGCAACCGCGGCGAGACACCTAAGGCCCTGTTGAAGCGGGCTGCGCAGTCCCTCATCGGAAGGGGAGCGCAGGCGATAGTCGCCGGCTGCACCGAAGTACCCCTCGCCCTCGTGCAACGCGATATACACGTACCGCTGCTCGATCCCATGCAGATGCTCGCCGCCGCCTTGGTGCGCAAAGCGCGGGAGGGCTAGTAAGCTAACCTTCCAGATCGGTCCCCTGCCCTACCCGCTGTTTTTCCCTTAAGTTTTTTATAAAGTCTTCGAAGGCCTTTTTAGCCATGTCCTTGCAGCCAAGACCGAAGGCGAGGCCAATTCCGAGTGCTACGGCCGCGAACAGAATGATGAAGATAGTGCTTATGATCGTCTGTCCCAAACCTAGCTGCTCCAGCGCCATGGTGGCGACGATAAAATACCCGAGATATTTTATTCCTCTTCCGATGAGGTCGGGACTGTGTACTGCCGCGTTGCGCGCTATAGTAACGATAAAGTTGGAAAGGAAGGTGACCACGACAAAACCGATGATGACTGTTATCAAGGTGGCCAGCAGGTTGGGCAGGGCGGAGCGCATCCATGCCGAAAGAGAGTTGGCCGCTCCCTTATCCAGCCTGGCGACGGTGTTGGAAAGCACGAGGATCATAAGAAACCAGTAGAGCAGGTAGCCCACAAGCCTGGACGGAGAGTGGTGAACATTGCCCTTTCTCAGAAAACTAGCGATGCCTGTTTTCTCGCTGAGGCGGTCGAAGCGCAGCAATCCCAACAACTTAGGAATGAGCAGGCGAACCAGCACTGCCGCCAGCCAGCCAACCACAAAGGTGAGGAGCGCCCCCCCTATGGGCGGAAGATCGCCGGAAAACGAGCGGAAAGAATCAAGTATATTGTTTAAATCCATGTGCGCCTCCTGAATTAGTTACTAAAACCGCCGTCCCTCAGACGGCTCCGTCCGTCACGAGCCTATGGATCTGCTCCACGCTCATGCCCTCGATCCCCAGACTCTGGACAGTTCGCCCGTTACTTCGGTAGTCCTGATCGCTCATCATCTGGGCGAGGTCTATCACCAGATCGATGGCCGGCGTGGGAACTTTGAGCATCCGACCGATGGAAGCCATGGGCACCAGGCTCATGGGCACATCCTCCCAGACGTACCGGTGCTGGATAGTCGAGGGCGCCTTGATTCCCGCATAGCCAGAAGTAGCCTTGATCGCCTCGCAGAGAGAATTACCCGGAGAATCGTAGCTGAGATACAGCCATTCCCTGGCGGAAACGGTGCGCACGCCCAAGGCCTGCGCAAGCGCCATTCGTTCATCGTCCACCCGCTGGAGCACCTTGGCCACCGCCGGGGAAACACCCTGAATGTAGTACTCGAAATTGCCCTGGGTGGATTCGATCCATCCCGCGTTGAGCAGCGTGAGAGCCGGATGGAAGATCGCGCCGATGTTCTCAAGGCTCGTGGCCAGCACATTGCTCCCGGCGCTGAACTGGGGAAAGGCCTGGTTGAGCACTCCCAGCGCATCGGGTGTCATGTGGGAGGGCAAGGCGCTCACCGGGACTCCGTTTTTTACCCGGAAAATATGGCCCCTGTGCCGGTTGATCATGCGGGAGGCGTAGACGAAGGTCTGGGCTTCCACGACGACAGGCCGCTGATCGGTGCCGGATCGCCGCAGGGCTTCCTTGAACTCCAAGGCTCCTCCAGTTCTTCCCGGATTGAGGACGACGATCTGTCCATCCTTCAAAAAGGGAGCCATGATCTCGGCAAGGGGTAGATGGGCGGTGGAGGGTGTGACGATCATGATCACATCGGCCCCGTCCAAAGCAGTCCGTATGGAAGAGGTGGCCTTATGGACAGGGCCGAAGCCCTCCACCGCCCCCTCCAGGTCGATGCCTCCGTACCAGCGCACGGCGTTGAGGTGCTCGTCGGTCCTGTTGTAGAGCTGGACCTGGAATCCCATATAGCCCAGGTGTCCAGCCATGGCCAGGCCTCCGTTTCCGGCGCCGGCTACGCACCAGACGGCTTCTTTCCCCTTGTTCCGCGCCTGCGTGAGAAGCTCCCTCACATCGTTCCAGTCTTTACCGCTTGGCATGGGGAGCTCCAGAGCGGGCGGCCAGGGCGATATTTTCCTTGATCATCTCTATCCTCCTCTCTACGGAAAGGGGTTTACCCGTCTCGTCGAGAGCCTTGACTCCGCCTTGGACAAGGCCTGTAGGTATGTCGGCATTGGGGAATTCCGATCTTAGATTGGTAAGCCAGGGAAGCGGAAAAACGCCAAGCTTGAGCATGGAATACAAGCCCTGGGGCGTGTAAGCATCAGGGATGAGCGATTCCACAGCATTGATCATCTCCTTGGCCTGGCGGTAAAGCTCCTCTTCCCGCACTGCCAGTTCCTCGTTCCGCCCCATGTCTTCCACGGCGCCCTCGGCCCGGAGACGTCGATACTCCGTAAGAGCGTACAGGGTGATCTTGATGCTCTCTTCCATAACATCGGGATCAGCGAGTCTGAAGGCTTCGGAATAACTCACCACATGGATGAGCTGCGGGCTCCCGCTATCCCTCGGCTCTATGTCGTCCATCAGGGCGGTCACGGCGGCAAGCTGAGCCTTGGCTTTATCGGCGTCGGGCGAGAAATAGTCCAAGCCACCCCTGGGCTGGAGATATGCCTTGAACCTCGGTTCCTCCAGTTCCCGAACCAGGCGCACCAGCACCCTGGCCTTGGCCAGGTCCTGAATGCCCCAGAGATACTTGGGAGTGTTCAGCATGATCTGAAGAACCAGATTATTTATCCCCTGGAGCTTGGCCGCCTTGGCCGCGACAAGGCCCGACACCACATAGCCCAGGTCATCGGTGCCCCGGAAGGCGAAGTGGTGGGGAACATTGGGTTCGAAGGGCTTGCCTGTGGATGCGATATATCTGAGTGTTTCAAAATGTTCCTCGAGGTTTTTGAGCACCGGATTGGGCCCTCGTCCGTCCAGCTGGCAGAACCACCAAAGCGAAAGGGCATGCCAGGCGATATCCAGGGTTTTTTCGTTTATCCGGGCGAGGGCGGGGACATTCTTCGTGCCGGAGTAGGTCCTCACGAGCATCGGCCTGGCGGCTTCCCAAACCGCCGCGAACTCCTCGCCGGTCGCTATGGGCACCCCACCGCCGTTGCTCATGCCTTCCCAGGTTTCGCCGAAGTTAGACTGGGTCAGCTGGGAGCTTCCGATGGAAAGCACGTCCAGGTAGCCGCCGGAGGCCAGGCGCCTGGTCCAGTCCAGGAAGAGTTTTACCGCTTCCCGGCGGTCGCTCAGGTAAGGCCCGGCATGGACCCTGGTGAGGGGAGGCAATCCGAGAGCCTGGCTGTGGGCGACCCTGTCGGTGAGCCTGTCTCCTCTCAGTCCGAAATTTTTGTACCCCGAGCGGTCTATAGGTTTTAAGCTTCGGTACCCGCCACTTCTGACCAGGGCTTCTCCGAAGGCCATACGGGCGCTGTCGTACTTAAGCCCCTCGGACATGGAGCTGGGCATGAGTTCCTCGGGAATTCCCAGCTTTTTCATTGTCTCGTGGGGCGTTTCGTCTCCTATAAAGACCTCGTCAGTATCAGGAAAACGCTCCAAGACGGCTTCGCAGGCTTCGGGCAGGCCGGCGAAGAAGAGGCCTCTCACCGTTCCGCCATCCTTGGCCATGAGCTTTTCGCGAAAGAGGAATTCCCGGAGCGACGCGTAGGTCCGGAGCGCATCCTGTGGATCGAGTCTGTAGCTCAAGCCTAAGAGGCTTATGCCCTTGTTTCGGATCCATGCGCGCAAAAGCCTTCCGCCGCCTCCGCGGCTCAAGCCTTCCAGTTCGTGGCTGAGTTCCTCGTCGGCTATCCAGGAGCGTATGGAGCACTGCTCCAAGACCTGGGAAAAGGAAATGATTCCGAGGGTATGGACGTCTATGGAAGGATGGAGCAAGCCGAATACGTCGTCTCTGCTGATCTTGAACATTTTTCGCACCTCCTTGGCCTAGGCGTATCTCAATTTCCCCCCACCCTCTCCTTCTGACGAGTACCGTGTCGTAGCTTAGAAAATACCACGTAATCAGCTCCAGCGGCAGTGGAATGAGAAAAAATTGAAGAAAAATTTCAGGATGAGTTCAGGCAGCCTACGATACTGCCTTGGTGGCCGCAGCCGCTGTCGGCGTAGAAGCCGGGCTGGAGGGCGCGGAGGCCGCGGGGCTTGCGGGGTTCGACGCTGCGGGAGTTTTTTCTGTCCTGGGAATGCCAGATTCGCCCTTGGGCTCAGAGGAGGATTTGGATATGCCCGTGGCGCCGGTGGAGGATTTTCTGGAATCGTTGATATAAAAACCGCTACCTTTGAAAATTATGCCGCTGCCTCCGCCTATCATGCGGCGGACCTGGCCTCCGCACTCAGGACAGATCTTGACCGGTTCATCGGACATGGCCTGAAACTTTTCGAAGTTATAATGGCAGTCTCGGCATTCATATTCATACGTAGGCATCGCTGCTACCTCGGTTTGTGCAGAAAATGTGATTGTTGCATTCGCTGGTCAATATAATGAAAAAGCGTGGAAAAGGTAAAGAGTGCGATCGAAATTGTTGGGATAGAAGCAGGAGGAAGAGAATAGGGCGTAGAAGGGATATGAATACCTTCATACCACCGTTCTGTTCCAATCCGGCATG
>JAEZSM010000094.1 GCA_023421875.1 Spirochaetota bacterium
TCGTCCAGCGGGAAGCCTGAACAGCCCCCGACACCTTGAGAGCGAGCTTGTAGAACTCGGTCTCCCAGGGGTCGGCGTTGATTCTTCCTTCGGTGATCATGCGCAGGAGGTTGCCGTAGGTACTTATGTTATTGAAGCCGTGGTCGTGGACACCGGTATGGGAGAGGTGGGGAGCCATGGATTGGAGGGTTTTCCGCCTGCCGTAATCCAGAAACCAGGGCTCATCCAGGGCTTCATAGACCAGGAGCGCATTTCCGAACTGAAAACCCTGGGTCCACTCGGTCCATCCCCGCTGGGTATACTGACCATTCACAGTAAAAACCGGAGCGCCTGACTGCCGCTCCCAGCGCTCCGCCAAGGCCTTTGTCTTGGCCGCGGCCAGGGCAAAGGTTCGCTCCGCCACAGCTGCCAAGGATTTACACTCAGGTGCGTTTGTAAGATTGATCATCGCCTACAACCTCTTTATTTCTATATAATGCTGAATTCTATACTCTTCAGCGCTAAAGTCTGGAAATATGGAATCCACCGTCGATGTCTATCACCGAGCCAGTAGAAAATGCAAAGTCCCCAGCTAGAAGAGACCGTACCGCCCTGCCCACGTCCTCGGGGTATCCCCAACGTCCCTGGGGTACTATCCCCTGGGCGATGAGGGCGTCGTACTTAGCCTTGACGCCCGATGTCATGTCAGTTTCCATGATACCGGGCCTCAGCTCATAGACCTGGATCCCTTCCCCCGCAAGTCTGGCCGCCCAGAGCTTAACCGCCATGGAAAGCCCGGCCTTGGAAACGCAATACTCGCCCCTGCCGATCGACGCGGTCTCGGCGGAGATAGAGCTGATGAAAACGATAGTGCGGCCCTGGGAAAGAAAGGCAGGGCTTTTTTCTGCCAGCCAGCGACGCGCAATCGCCTGGGTAAGAAAATATGGCCCTTGGAGATTGGTGCGCAGAAGTTCTTCAAAGGACTCCTCGCTCGCCTCCAGAATATCCGCCCGCACCCTGGGCCCTATGCCCGCATTGTTCACCAGGGCGTCCAGACGTCCAAAGTGGTCGAAGACTTCCTCGACCAGGACTGCTCGCTGGGCAGAATCGGCAATGTCGCAATGGAAAGCAGCAAAGCGCTGGGCTTCCGAAACAGCGACGTTTCTGCAGTGTATGAGGGTTTTTTCCGCCGCAGCCTGATTGGATGAATAGTGGACTGCCACCGAAAAACCTTTAGAGGCCAGTTCCAGTGCTATTCCCCTTCCCAGCCCCCTGGACGAACCGGTGACCAGCACCACCGGCCTAGGCGCTGCCTCCCCCGGGACATACGCTGACGCCTCGGCGCTATCGTGTTCTTTGGCTACCATGGTCAAAGAATCCCGTGAGCGAGTCGCTTTGTCAAGGCGAAAACCTGCGCCGCGGAGCGTTCCGTACCGCCGATGAACTGACTTTGAACCCCCGAGACCGATAAAACCAGTATAAAATCTTGACATCGCGAATGATCCGCTTCATACTTTCAAAATCCCATATCTCTCCACAGAAGGAGTGTATTGATGAAAAGGATTGTACTAAGCGCGTTCGCACTCTTTGTGCTTTTCGCACTCGTAGCGGGCGTATCGGCCCAGGCCACATGGAAGCCCAACAAGCCGATCAACGTAATCGTGCCCTGGGGCGCCGGCGGTTCCACAGACCAGATCACCAGACTGGCCGCAGGCGAACTCGAAGCCGCTCTCGGCACCAAACTCGTCATTGTCAACCAGCCCGGAGCTTCGGGCTCGGTAGGCACCAAGTCGGTTCTCGACGCTCCCCGGGACGGCTATACCTGGGCATCCGGCGCCGCCGCCGACCTGGCAACCTATGCTGTGCAGGGTATGCTCGACACCGACATCCGCAAGGATTGGCACGTCTATCTCTCGGTCGCCAATGTCATGGTGATCAGCGTCAACGCATCAACCCCCTACAAGACCTTCGACCAGCTTCTGGCCGCCTTCAAGAAGGATCCCGGCAAGATCTCCATCGCCACCGCCGGCATGAGTTCCGCGGGCCACATTGGCGCCGAGCTTTTAAAGCGCTACACCGGCATCGATTACAAGCACGTCACCTATGACGGCGGCAACCCCGCGGTTATCGGCACCATCTCCGGCGAAGCCCAGGTCACCACCCAGCTCGCCGTCGAGCAGGCCGACATGATCCGCGGCAAGAAGCTCCGCCCCCTGGCCGTCCTTTCGGATCAGCCCCTCACCCTCCAGGGCTACGGAACCATCCCCCCCATCACCAAGTGGATCCCCGAATTCGAGTCCGGCCCCAACTATTTCGGCATCTTCATTCCCAAGGGCGTACCCCAGGAAGTCGTCGATACTGTAAACAAGGCCTGGGCCGAGGTCATCGGCAAGTCCAAGAAAATCCAGGAATACGCGGTTGCCCGCGGCGCGGTTTTCGCCCCCTCCTTTGGACAGGATGCCCAGGACAAAGCATTCTCCTACTATCAGCCGGTCGCCTGGCTGTATTGGGAGGCAGGCAAGGCTAAGGTTTCGCCGGATACCCTCGGCATTCCCAAGCCCTAAGCTTCTTATTTAAAATCGATTGGGAGGCCACCCGAACCTCGGCGTGGCCTCCTGTTTTTCATTTCGATCCACGGAGAATCCGATGACTGAAAAATCGATGGTCAAGGCAGACTTTGTCACCTCGGTGATATTTATCGCCATGGGTATCGCTATTCTGGTTCTGTCCATACAAATGCCCACCATGGCCGACCGCAATCAGAGCGTCTACTCAGCCCCCGGTGTGGTACCGGGCTTTATTGGCATAATGATCACCGTCCTTAGCTTCGCTATGCTTATACGTTCGCTTAAAAAGAAAGCCATCGCCGAGTTTCGAGAAGGAGCCATACCCAAGGGTAGCCTGAGCCAGGAAACCACCAAGCGAATCATCGTCACCATCGTCATGTGCCTTCTTTATGCATTTCTGCTAGGCAAGATCTGGTTTGGCATACCTACTTTCGCATTCATATTTGCATTCATTCTCGTGTTCGAATACGACCTTAAAAAGCCGATTTCAGCCCAGACAAAAAAGTTGCTCGTCGCTGCACTGATTGCTGTGATCACCACCGCAGCGGTCATGGTAGTCTTCCAGAAACTTTTCCTCGTCAACCTACCGTGAGGAGACCTTGATGTTCCAAGGACTAGAACTCTTCGGAGGGGCTATCCTCTCCTTTTTGAATTTTAAATCTCTTTTCAATGTGCTTTGGGCAACCGAACTGGGAATCATCATCGGCATGCTCCCCGGTCTTACCGCCACCATGGGCGTTGCTCTTCTTACAACCCTCACCTACACCATGCAGGCTAACGATGCCATCCTCATTCTCATCTGCATGTACATAGGCTCCATCTACGGAGGCAGCCGGAGCGCGATCCTGCTCAACATCCCCGGTACGCCGGCATCGGCATCCACCACCCTGGACGGTTTTCCCCTTGCCAAATCGGGGCAGGCAGGAAGAGCGATCGGCATCGCAACCACAGGCTCATTCTTAGGTTCTGTAATAGCCATGTTCGCCATGGCTATCTTTACCCCCCTTATCGGGAGCGTAGCCCTCTCCTTCCAATCTTTTGAGTTCGTTTGGTTTGCCATTTTCGGCATCATTATCTGCGGCAACCTCACCGCGCCTAAAGACCCTCTTAAGGGCTGGATAGCCGGATTCCTAGGCCTCTTCGTGGCTATGATCGGCATGGAGGGCATCCACGCATACATACGATTCTCC
Source organism: Spirochaetota bacterium (assembly GCA_023421875.1). Taxonomy (GTDB): domain Bacteria; phylum Spirochaetota; class Spirochaetia; order Treponematales; family Rectinemataceae; genus UBA2256. The sequence goes on from JAEZSM010000094.1 coordinate 3,737, forward strand.
TTTGGCAGCCACAACCTCTCAGGGGGCATTTCCCTTCTGCCTGCAATGGTGGGTGCCTTCGGCTTTGCCGAGATAATCTCTGTGATGCGCCATACCAAGGTGGAAGTCGTCAATACTAAGATCGAGCGCATCTTGCCTAAACTCAGAGAGATTACCAAATACTGGAAAACTATAATCCGTTCGGGCATTATAGGAACGATAATCGGTGCCGTCCCCGGCGTCGGCGAGGACATCGCCGCCTGGGTTTCCTACGACATGGCCAAGCGAAGCGCCAAGCCGGAAGAGCGGGAAAAATTCGGCAAGGGATCGATAGAAGGACTCATCGCCTCCGAAACCGGCAACAATGCCTGCGTACCCGGCGCCATCATTCCCGTGCTTACCCTTGCAATACCAGGCTCGGCCCCCGCTGCCGTACTGCTTGGCGCCATGCTCATCCACGGCGTCAGACCCGGCCCGCTGATCACCATAGAGTCGCCCTCATTTATCTACGAAGTGATAGCCATGGTTTTCTTCGCCACTATCGCCATGTTTATCCTGGGCCTCAGCATGGTTCGTCCCATGGTCAAGATACTCCAGGTGCCTCGGCAGAAGCTCATGCCCATCGTGTTCATCCTTTGCGTGGTGGGAGCCTTCGCGCTCCAGTCCAGGCTCTTCGACGTTGGCATCATGATGTTCTTCGGCGTTGTGGGATTTATCCTAAGGGAGATGGACTATCCCATGGCGCCCCTAGTGCTGGGCATTATCCTGGGTGACATGCTGGACAAAAACCTGCGACGCTCTCTCATTCTCTCGGATGGCAATATAGCTCCCTTCTTTACCCGCCCCATCTGCCTAGGTCTCTTCATCGTCACCATGCTGGTTGTGCTCTCCAGGTCAAAGTGGGTTAAATCGATGTTGGGGAAGGTATTCAAGAAGAAGGCCGCGGCTTAAACTTTTAGTCAATTGTCGACGCGGTCGCGTTGCGCGATATTTAATTCCTATGAATCGAATAAAAAAGGCGCCTCGCAAGGCGCCTTTTTTATTGATGAAATGAGGCTTTTGTAAAAGTCAGACGAGTTTTGCAAAAGCTACCTTGAAGGTGCGTACGTTTCGTCCATTTTCATGCTTTTAGCATAAAAATGGACGAAACTACAAAGCCTTCAGCGCGGTTCTGGCGGACGAACCAAATCCCCTTTCAGGTAGAATCGCCTGCCCACGAGCTCGGAAAATCGCCCAACGAGAATATCGCAGAATCAGGCCAGCCAGCTCTCCAAGTTTTCCTTTACAAAGGCGTCGTCGGTGAGGAATGGATAGGAGCGGCATACTCGGTCTATTTCTTCGGCCTGGCCGGGGGAGAGGACTTCCTTGGGATTGAGGCACCAGGTGCCTTCCAAAAGGCCCTGGCGGCGCAGGACTTCGTGGATACCGGGTATGACACCGGCAAAGCGGTTGGCGCCGTCGAATACCGCGGCGTTGGCGTCTGTGAGTTCTTCGGCGTAGGTTAAAAGGGATTGGGGGATGTCATTGCCGCGTTTAGAGTAGCCGCGCAACGCAGTATGAAGCTCCACGGCTTTCTTGGTCCAGAGGCACCACTGTCCTAAAAGTCCGCCGACAATGCGAACCCGTTTTTCGGCGCCGTTGGGACTCACAATGCGGTATTCCGTGAGCAGGTCGAGGACGATGTGGTCGTCGTTGCCGGTGTAGAGGGCAATCGTATTTTCTTTACCGGCGTCGCAGACGGCCCGCACAACGTCGAGGGTTCGATAACGGTTGAAGGGGGCCATCTTGATGGCCAGTACGTTGTCAATCTGGGCGAAGGACTTCCAGAATTCGTAGGGCAGTACGCGTCCGCCCACGTCGGGCTGGAGGTAAAAGCCCACGAGGGGTATGACCTCTGCTACGGCGCGACAGTGATCGATCATGGCTTCGATGGAATTTTCCTTGAGCGAAGGATCTCCCTTGAAGGCGGCCATGCTCATGAGACCGGCATGATAACCCTGACTAACGAGGAACTTAGCCTCGGCTACGGCCTGCGTTGTGCGGCCGCAGATGCCGCCTATTTTAATCATAGGCTGTGAACGCTCGGCTGCGTGCTCGTCAATCATTTTTGAGACAGTGGAGAGGACTTTTTCGAAAAGATTGATTTCAGGATCACGAATTTCGAATTGGGTGGAGTGGACTCCCACGGCTATGCCGCCGGCGCCCGCATCGATATAGTATCTCACTAATGCCCGCTGCCGCCGTTCGTCGAATTTACGTTCGGCGTTGAGCGCCAAAGGCATGGCGGGGATTACTGTTCCTTCTTTTATGCGCTTGCGTACGAATTCGGGCAGCTGGGCTATGGTCATCTGATCCTTCCTTTTTTTGTCTTAATATTTTCCGTCGGTCACTTCAAAATGAGTAGGCTTGCCCAGGGATGAGCCACCTGCGGCTATCCATGCCGCTGTCATGTCGATCATCTCCAGAAGACTCACCGAGGGGTAGCCGAAGTGCTTGAACGATTCGGCCGCGTTGTTGAGATAGGTCCTCGCTTCAGGTCTTTCTTCACCTTTGAAAATGGCGGGTTTGCCGAATCGAATGGCGAACTCCTCCG
>JAEZSM010000076.1 GCA_023421875.1 Spirochaetota bacterium
TGTGCCCCAGAAAGTAGATGATGAGGCAGGCCGAAGCCAGAACGGCGAAACAGATCTGGTAGCAGCGCTTCTTGCCGATGTGCTTGGATACCAGCACCGAGATGGGAATGCAGATCATGGCCGTAACAAGAAGCAGGATCATCGCCAGGGTCGTGAGCGCCTCATTCCGGTAAATATACTTGAAGTAGTAGACCAGGATGCCCTGGACAAAGTTGAGCGCCGTTAAATTGAGGGCGTAGGTTACTAGGACGATCACGTAGGGCTTATTGCGGAACACCGCCAGGAAGGTGGGAAAAAACTTCTCCGTAGGCCTTTCTTCTCGGCTGTGCTCAGGCTCCTTGACCGAGAAAAAAGTGACCAAGGTGCTGGCCGCCATGAGGGCTCCCAGGACAGCCCCCATGAAGGAAAAGCCCGCCGAGCGGTTGTCGCCGAAAACTCCGACCAGGGGTAGAACCGCTCCGGCGCCCAGGATCGTTCCAATTACCGCGAAACCGAAGCGATAGCCATTCAGCGAAGAGCGCTCGTGGTAATCGCTGGTCAGTTCGGGGGTAAGGGAGGAATAGGGAATGTTCACCACCGTATAGGCGGTGTTGAGAAGACAGAGGGCCAGCGCCGCCCAGACGCCCAGCCAGAGCTGGTTTTCTATTCCAGGCTTGCTGAAGAAAAACCACATGCTCAGTGCCAGGGGAAGGGCGCCGAAGAGCAGGTAGGGCCTACGCCGTCCCCAGCGGCTCCTGGTACGGTCGGAGACAAAGCCCATCATGGGATCGGTAACCGCATCCCAAAGCTTTCCCACCATCACCGCAGCCCCCGCGGCGGCGGCCCCCAGCCCCACAGTATCCGTGAGGTAGTTGAGGGTCCAGAAGCCCATGGCCGTGAAAAAAAGATTACCGCCTAAGTCGGCGGCTCCAAATCCCAGCTTCGTAGCCTTGCTCAGGGTTCCGCTCTTCACTTTTTCCCTCATGAGGTACGCTCCATGTGAGTCGAATAATTCACTATATCCAGCTGAGCAGGAAGGGGCAACCTGTTTCTCTGACGATCCTCTCTCAGGGCGTTATTGTTGTAAGCGGATTTCCGCTTTTGTTATCGAAAAAACCCGGTCAGGGCAGGCGGGCGTAGGCCGACGGTTTCACAACATAATCCCAAGCCCCGGCCCTGGACACCCGTTGTCCGCCAAAGCCCGCCTTGAACCGGGTGCCTCCAGAAAGCGGATGATTATTGAAACCGGCCGGGGCCACTCCCATCAAATCCATGTTTACATGGCCCCAGCCCGAAGCATCGATCAAGGCAGTGGCCAGAATCGCGCTGGGGCCGGCGGATAAACGCATTTCCTTTTTAGATGCGGAGAACAAATACCAAGCGGTATCCAAACAGCGGGCGATTATGGCCGTTGCCACCGTCTCGCCCAATCTTCTCGCCAGATAGAGTTCAAGATCGAGCCTCCAGACGCGGGCTGAGCGAAATAATTCCTTGAAATATACGTAATCCTCCAGATGTCGGTCCTGGCGCTTGGCGGTTTCGAGATGCAGGGCATAAAAAACCTCCAGCCCTTCCTCGCCTAAGCGCTCCACCCTGGTTCCTCTGCGCTCGGCCAGGCCGATGGAGTAGCGGGTACGCTTATCGAATCGTCCGAGTATGGCTTCTTCTCCACCCCTCAGATCCACGAGCATCGTTTCCAGATCGCTATGCTCCACCAGGGATTTGCGCAGGCGGCGCATGCCTGTGGACGCGTTCATTCTTAACTCCTGCAGCCTCGGATCGAGCACCACTCCTTCCGAATCTCTCCAAGGCCCCGCCATAAGGTCCCAGCGGATAAAAGCGACAGCCCGGGGAAGAAAGGAGAGCACTCTGTGGGAAAGTCTTTCCAAGGCCGCCCCGGCGTCCTGTATCAGGATATGGGAGGAATCCTCCAGCCCCGGCGGCACCGCGTAGGCCATTGCATAACCGTTTCCGATGGATCGGAGTAAAACCGGGAATCCCAGGCCTGTCCGCAAATTCTCCCACCCCTGGCCTTCTTTCCAGGCAATCCAGGCAGGATGGTTGTACAAGGCGGAGGGAAACCCATCAGTCCTCATCGCTCAGATCCAGGAGCACCATGCGTACCAGGCCTCCAGGAGAATTGTAGGCAAAACGCTCGCCTCGCTCTCGGCCGATAAGAGTCATACCCAGGGGAGTCAATAGCGATATAGTGCCTTTCCCTCCATCAGCTTCGTTGGGGAAAACGAGTTTATAATCATATGTCTCGCCGCTGTCCAGGTTTTTTACGGTGACATAGGAATTCGGCCACACTCTGGGCAGCTTGGAGCCGCTCTGCTCTTGGGCCTCGAGAAAAGATACCCTGCTCGCCAGCGCCGCGGCCTTGTCGGTCTTCCTGTTCGCGCGAAGCAGGTTTACCAGGGCTTTTAATCGTTTCAATCCGTCTGCGAGTAGCATAACCCCACTCATGGCTCCCTCCTAAGAAAATTATGGCTTCGCGTATGAGTGGATAATAAGAATTTTAGAGTATACTGAGTAGTCTCAGTTATCTTGTATGTTTCCTGTATACTTATCTACAAGGTGAGTATTATTCAGTCATGGATAAGTGGCTCGCCAAGTTGACGGCCCTATCTACCAACCTAAGCTTGCGACGGATATTATGGCGATGCCGCTCCACCGTCGCTTCGGCGATGCTCAATAGTTCGGCGATTTCCTTGCTCGTCCTTCCATTGCGTACCTGCACCGCAATTTCCCGCTCCCGGGGACTCAAGGAGGTCTCCGATTCAGGGCCCTTGCCTATCACCGTCATCTGTTGGCGAATCTCGGATACGAGCAGCGCGAGGTAGGAATCCCTCCTGGCCTGGTTGAGGCCGCTGTCCATCGCCCTCTCGGCTAGGGGAAGCACATCCACCGCGAGGCGCTCGCGATAGGTGTTGGAAATCTGGATTCTCTCCTGTTCGATCGTCGAGAGGATCTCACGCAATGCTGTATTCTTAGCTTCGAGTCTTTCGCCCGCCGATTTGAGCCGCTCTATCAGGTTAGCCGTACGGAGCATGGAAGCCAACACGACCATCACCGATTCCAAAAGCGATTTTTCTTGAGTAATAAACTTAAGCCCTGGATCGCCATAGGATAGAACGATGCGTCCTCCCCAGCCATCGGCCCTTTCTTTATCCATCGAAGCGACGAGGGGGGAGACTCCTGCATTATCCGGAGCCCCTGGATCCTTTCCCGGCCCGTTTATCTCCTGCTGAGTCAAGAATTCCAGACCTTCGTAGCCATATCCCTCCGCCACCCGCCCCCCGGTGAGTTCGTTAAAGAAATCTATCCGACAGCGGGCCTGTGATGGGTAACTCATCGCACCGCAAAGCGCCCTGGCCACACCATGGGCGGCCGCCTCGGGATCGGGCGCCGAGGCAGCCAAAAGGCAGATCGAGTATATGCACGCCAGCTCTTTTTCCCGTTCTCGTAAAAAAACCTCGGTATTCATGAAGACTCAGTATATCCCGGCACTCGGTTCTGGTACATCAAATCACCGACCACTTCCAGGCCAGCCAGGCCTGTTTCGGCTTCATATTTAAGAACGCCTTCCCTGAAATATCGGACCGAAAGCCTCGCGTCTACCGCCTCCGAGATGCGGCGCGAGAGCAGCCCCGAGACAGGGGCGCGCAAGGTGCCGCCCCTCGCTCTGCCTGCCTCGAATTCTATAGCCTCCGCCGCGCGAGTACGGGATCCTGGCCTTTCTATCCTGCAAAATACCTGGTGCTCGTTCACCGCAAGACTCGCTATCCTGGCTTTTGTATAGGTGGTAAAAAGTCGTCGGCTGCCTCCTAGGCTGCTCGCGCAAAGAAAACCGGTGAAAGCCGAGCTTGCCCAGGGAATTCTGGCCACCGAAAGCATGGCCGAATCGCCCCGGAAGGCAAAATCGTTGGACTGAATCCAGAGCCAGGCTTGGGGCATAGACTTACCCCAGTCTTTTTCTATATAGCCCCTGCCGTTCTCGAATTCGATCCTGATATCCCCAGCCATTATCCAGCCCTCAACCCTGTGGTCCAGACTCACTAGCCCGTGGTTGCATTCCATGCCGGGCACGAAGGAAAAGGGTCCCATGACCCCGGGACTCCAAAAGGGCCTGGATAAGCTCGTCATGGCCCCATAATTCAGACTTCCCCGAATAGCCGTCTCGCCGTTTTCAAGTTCGAGCTGAATCCCTCGAGCCGAAAAGCGATTGGGTCCAACCCGTACATCCAGGATCTTTGAGGAAGCGGAAAAGGCGTTCAGGGGATATTCGAACCACCAGGATTTCCCTGTGCTGCCCTCCAGCGCCTGGACGAATGCATAGCCCTCCCCTCTTTCGCTTCCCAAGGCGATGCCGGGAATAAAGGACCAGGCACCCGCAGGCTGACCTCCCGTTTGCTTGAAATACCAGCCTTCGAAGTACGCCCTACGCTTGCTTTTGCCTTGAAAGGCTTCAGAACGCCAAGGATTGCCCATGGAGGCTCCTTTACTGCTTTGCTTGTGTGCCGGAATGTGCAATTTAAACCATGGAACCGAGTAGTAAACAAGCCCGCTTGCGACAGAAGAATCCCTATTCGCATCGGAAGTAGAAAAATCAAGAAATTTCTTTACTACGAAGAAGTATTAAAAACATTCATTAAAAAATTGTAGGAACACCTTTCCTGTACTACAATTCGAACAGGAGGATGCCATGAAACGTTTTCTCTACATCGCCGTTGTCGTGCTGATTATTGTCTCTCTGGGGGGCTGTGCATCAATGCTCAAGTCCATGGGTGGCGTGTCGAAGGCTGAGCTCACCGCGCTCGAAGCGTCGATGGACGAGCGGCTCACTAAGATCAGTACGGCCTGGGAAGGCACCGAGACTGCGGTAAAAGAGGTCGAGGCAATGAAGAGTACTGTCTCTACCATGCAAGCGGACATAGAAACTATCAAGGCTACCGCCAAGGACCTGGAGGATGCGCGGGCGACGATCAATTCCCTGGTCGCGAAGGTCGACACCCTCTCCAACGATACGTTGATGAGATTAGCCAAGCTTATAGAAGAAGCCGTGGCTGCGGAGAAGCCCGGGGCGCCTACTTCCGAGTAGAGGGCGGCTCTAGCCCAAGGCTAGGGCGAACAGGGGTATAGTAAAAGCCGAGAGCACCGTCGTAACAAACACAAGGCGCGAGGCTAAGCTCACGTCGGCATCGTAGCGTTCGGCGAACATCACGCTCTGGGCGGCCACTGGCATGGCGGTGAGGAAAACCGCCACTTTCGCTGGCAGGTCGCCTATTCCCAGTGCTTTTATTATTGCCAGCGAAATAAGGGGCATGAGGACGATCCGCACCCCGGTTCCGAGCCAGAGCTCCCAGCCTTCGGCCAGTCCCTTGAGAGGCACCTCCGCAAGGGTGGCCCCCACGACAACCATGGAGAGCGGGGTTGTCAGATCTGACATGAAGCCGACGGCGTCGGACATGAACACCGGAAGGTCAAAGGGAAGAAACCAGAGTATGGCGCCGATCAGCACCGAGATGATGCCCGGATTGATTAAGGCTTTGGCCAGCTTGCCCCAAGCCTTGCCACCAGAAAACAAGGCTACCCCATAGGTCCAGATAAAGGTCTGGAAAACCACAACGTATATCGAAGCGTACATGACCCCGATCTTGCCGTAGATGCTGGCTACCACGGGAAAGCCCATGAAACCGCAGTTGGAAAATACGGTACCGTAAGAGATGACCTTTCGTTCTGCGTCTGGGAGCTTTCTATAGGCCAGCGTAGAAAAGACTATGGCGATGCTGTGGAGCAGAATAGCCCAGAGTCCCGTCTTCAGAAGATCCGGCAGGGCGGTTTTGGGTATGCTCCGGTCAAAGCCGGCTATGACGGTAAAGGGTATGGCCACATTGAGTATGAAGCCCGAAATCCCTCGGACGAGATCCTTGTTGAGAACCCTGGTTTTTCTAGCCACGTACCCTATGACGATGAGGAGAAAAATCGACATGACCCGGGAGATTAGGGGGAGAGAATTCATCGCACCCTGTTCGCCAGCCGTCCGATCCCCTCGATCTCCACAGCGATCTCATCCCCGGAATTCATGGGTCCGACCCCGGAAGGCGTACCTGTCATTATCACATCCCCCGGCTCCAGCGTCATGACGGAAGAAAGAAATTCCACCAATTCAGGCACCCCGAAAATGAGGTTGGCCGTGGTGGAGGACTGTTTTTTTTCGCCGTTCAGGTAGGCTGTCACGACCAGGTTGGAAGGATCCAGATCGGTTTCGATCCAGGGTCCCAGGGGCATGAAGGTATCGAAAGACTTGGCGACGGTCCACTGTCCGTCCTTGGGCTGGAGGTCCCT
>JAEZSM010000175.1 GCA_023421875.1 Spirochaetota bacterium
ATCGTACACAAAGCAGGGATCCCCGGGTTCGGTGGATTTAACAGTCACTTCAATCGAGCCCTCTATGTCGCAGGATACGTCTCCGATCACTTTAAGCTTGGATTCGCCCCTGGCATAGACTTCAGTCAACCCTGTTTTGGTGATCAGCCTGGGGTAGGGGGCGTCCCAATAGACGGCGTTCACCAATACGGTCAATCCGGGCCAATACTGGTCGAAAATGGAATAGTACTGGTCAGGGTTTTTATAATAGTGCTGATAATCGAAGCTGCCCCGGGGCTCCCCGCTCCGGGCTTTCTTGGGGGCTACCATGTGCTCTTCCTTGAAGGTGGCGCAGTATACGGTTCTCCCGGCCTTGTTCCCAGCCATATAGAGGTTTTCCAGATCCTCAGGGGCAATGTGCTCAACCGGTAGTTCGTTGAGCACTTCCAGGACACCCTGGCCCACGTTTCCGTAGCCCGCGACCCCTATGACCAGGGGATTTGACTGCTGTGGGATTCCTTTTTCTGCCAACGCTCGCCCGAGTTCGCGCACCGCTTCCTTGGCAGCGCCGAGGCTCGGATATTCGTAGGCTCGCTTGAGGTTTAAAAACGGGTTATCGGTTCCCTCCCAGGCGAGCCTGCGTCCCAGGGCGTGGAGGGTTTCTATCGCGCCCGCGGCTCCAGCATGTCTTCCGAAGAAAATGAGCCTCCGGCCCTTTTCGTCGGCCACCTTTTCATAATCGATCAGCGTGCAGCCTTTTTCCATAAGATCGCGGAGCATGGGCATATTGTAGGACTGCCCTTTTATAACATGGGAGAAAAACACATAGGCTCCGCCAGAGCGGAACTGCTCTACCGGTATCTCCTTCACACCGAATACCACAGCGCAGTCTGACAACGCCTCTGCGAGGCGGGCTCCCTTTGCCTGGAATTCGGCGTCCGGAATTACTCGGACCGAAGAAGGTTGAATCCAGGTCTCTAGGCCATGGATTTCCTTGAGTTCGGCGACTACTTCGGGAGTTATGGGAACTCGTCGTTCCCACTCGCTCTTGTCTTCCCGTCGTATTCCAATTCTTTTAGGCATTTCTTTCCCCTCGTGATCGCTAAGGTGTCCTACAATACCACAAATATCCTGTCGTTGAAAACGGTGAATCAACAAGCTGCAATCTGCATCATTCAGTCGCTGATGCCTTTGATGGACGGCCTCTTTATCAACAAAATCGTCGGAGGCTCAAGCCCTGAATTTTTTTGTGATTCCCACGAGAAAATTGCGCAAGAACTGATCGCCGCAGGCCTGATACTTGGGATGGCCTTCCTTGCGGAAGAGGGCGTTGAGCTCGGACACGGTCACATCGGCACCGGCGGCGCGCATCATCTCGACCACATCCACATCCTTAAGCTCCAAGGCGATTCTCAAGGCTTTGAGCACGTCGTTGTTGGTGGGCTCTTTCTGCCGGGAAGGGGCTGAAGGGTTTTGTCCGTTATGACCTGGCGTCGGCGATTTTTCGCCGATCAGCTCTTCTCTGGGGCCGCGCCGGCTTGTTACCAGTCCCTGCAGAAAGCTGCCCAGGGTCGATCCATCGCATTCTTTCCAGCCGGTTTCGCCCTCCTTGAGAAAGAGCGGGCGAATAGCCTCTACCTCCATGGTTTTACCGCCAAGTGCGAAGATCTCCACAAGAGCGAGATCGGTGATGTTGAGCGCGTAGCGCAGTCGGATTAGAATATCGTTCCTAGTCATAATTTCCCTTGTTCCTTTGATATTCGATGATACCCGGAACTTGCAACGCTGACTACGGAGTAACGTTGGCCGCCGCTGTCGGTGAATAATCCTCGCCTCAAAACAAAACCCCGCCCAAACTTGACATTGCGGCTCAGCCCCACTAGGATTCTGTTTCAAGCCGGGTTAGCGCCCTCGGCGCGCCCGGGTTTTCGCGACGGAACAGGGAAAAGGAGCTGGTATCAAAGGCAGATATATCCTGAGGCGGCTGGCCATAGGAATTCCAACATTCTTCGGCATTACCTTCTTAGCCTATCTCATTTCGGCCATGGCTCCGGGCAGCCCCCTGGACGCACTGCTGGCGGACCCGAACATAAATCCCGCCGAGCTGGAAAGGCGCCGCGTGGAGCTTGGCCTGGATAACCCTGTCATACTCCAGTATTTTACCTGGCTCGGCCAGTTCTTGCGGGGCAACCTGGGATTCTCCTTTAAAACCCAAAGGGCTGTGTCGGACATGATCGCCGAGCGCTTAGGTCCTACTGCCATCCTGGCCGCCTGCTCGGTCGTCCTGTCACTGATCGTGGCTATACCCTTGGGTATAATGGCCGCGGCAAAACCCTATTCAAAAAGGGATTATCTGTTTTCAAGTCTTTCCTTTCTTATGGCCGCTACGCCCAACTTTTTTTCGGGTCTCGTGCTCATCTACATTTTCGCCGCGGTGCTCAGAATACTCCCGACAGGGGGCATGTACGATTCCTCGGGCCTGCGGAACGCCGCGATCCTGGCCAGACACCTCATTCTGCCCACCCTTGTCCTCTCCTTTCAGCAAATTGGTAGCTGGATCCGCTATATGCGGGGCTCGATGCTGGAGGTGCTGCAGGAGGATTACATCCGTACCGCCCGGGCCAAGGGATTGAAGCGACCCAAGGTAATCCTCAAGCACGGACTCAAGAACGCTCTCATCCCCGTGGTCACGGTGGTAGGTATGTCCATTCCCTCCCTGGTGGGAGGCGCGGTGGTCACCGAACAGGTTTTCGGATGGCCCGGCGTGGGCTCGCTGATGGTCCAGTCCATCGCCGCCAGGGATTACCCGGTCATCATGGGAATCACGGTGCTGGTAGCCTTTGTTGTCCTGGTGGCAAACCTTGTCACCGATCTGGTCTATGGCCTGTTGGACCCGAGGATACGCTATGCCTAGGTCCGCCGCCTCTAAAACCGCGAATACCAAGTCTTCATATTTCGCCGACGCCAGGGAAAAATTCATGGAGCACCGCCTGGCGGTCTTCGGGCTAATTGTCTTGGCCGCTCTTGTCATTATCGTAGTCTTCGCGCCGATGCTATTCCCTCTGGATCCCTATACCTCGGATTACTTCGAGTTTGGGACAGCCCCCAGCGCCAAACATCCTCTGGGAACCGACGCCGTAGGCAGGGACCTGCTGGCCAGGCTGATCTACGG
>JAEZSM010000199.1 GCA_023421875.1 Spirochaetota bacterium
CTCGTAGCCCAGGCCAAGGGCAAGGGCGTGGACGCTGCTCTGGCGGACAAGATCCTGGCCAACCCCATGAGCAGCGATGAAGAAATCGAAGCCCAGCGGGCTTCAGTCGAGGAGCTCAAGAAGGCCATTTCCGGTTCCAAGGAAGGCTGGGCAAAGGAACTCTTGAACCTGGCCGAGAGCCTGGTGCACAAATCCGTCTGGATCATCGGCGGCGACGGCTGGGCCTACGACATCGGCTTCGGCGGCCTGGACCACGTCTTGGCCTCCGGAAAGAACGTGAATGTCCTGGTCCTGGACACCGAGGTCTACTCCAACACCGGCGGCCAGGCATCCAAGGCCACTCCAGTAGGCGCCATCGCCAAGTTCGCCACCGCGGGCAAGGAAATCATGAAGAAGGACTTAGGGATGATCGCCATGAGCTACGGCTATGTGTACGTAGCCCAAATCGCCATGGGCGCCAACATGAGCCAGACCATCAAGGCCTTCAGGGAAGCCGAGAGCTACGACGGTCCCTCCATCATCATCGCCTACTCCCACTGCATCAACCAGGGCATAGACATGATGAAGGGCATGAACCAGCAGAAGGCGGCAGTGGAGTCGGGCGTTTGGCCCCTGTACCGCTACGATCCCAGGCTCAAGGCCCAGGGAAAGAATCCATTCCAGCTGGATTCCAAGGAGCCGGACTACAGCAAACTCGACGGCTACATGTACGCCGAGGTGCGCTTCAAGTCTCTTAGGGAAGCCAATCCCGAAAGGGCTCCCATGCTCCTCGAAAAGCAGCGTGGCCTCATCGAGCGCAGGTACAAGGAATACCGCTACTTAGCCGATAGAAGCTTCTAAGCGACTATCGCGATAGTCGCCGGCGCGCAAGATCTTAGTGCGAGACCGGTGGCCTGGGGCGGCCCGGACGGGCCGCCCCTTTTTTATGCTACTGCAGCTGCCTTGCCTGGCCATAGCTGCCACCCGGGCATAACAGGGATTGACCCTAATCCGCCGCTCGGCTACTTTTATCCCTCGTATGAAAAAAATAAGGGCCTACAAATTCACTATTGCCTCGGCCTGCCTCATCATTGTCGCCCTCCTTTTGCCATCCTCCAGCTTCTCTACCGTTCCCAGCTTTACGGGCGTCGACAAACTGGCTCATCTCGGACTTTTTTTCGCTTTTTCACTTTCCTATATACTGGAATACCAAAAAGAAAAAGATAAAACTCCCCCCTTCCTCGCCAGTATCCTGGTTATCATACTTTTTATCCTGGCGTCGGAACTCCTACAGCTCTTCACCACATCCCGGCGGTTTGAATGGATCGACATGCTCTTCGACCTGGCCGGCAGCTTGGCGGCATTTTTAGCCTCATCCCTGATCAAGCCCAGAAACTGAGAAAAAAGTTCCAGCACGGATCTTGGCTTTGGCGAATTCTGCCCCTGACCTTAAATCGACGCTTCACTGCCTGAGGCTGGCTGTGCTATAAAACAATCAGCCCTAGGCGCTGCACCCGGCGGTATTCAGCGGGGCACTCATGCCAAAAAGTACCAAGCGACATCGCAGGCGAAGCGAAAACAATGTTTTCTCCCTGGGGGCGTTGTATGAGGAGCAGAAGCTCCGACATTCAGCAGTCTCTTACATTCAGGAAGACTGGTCTGTTCTTTGCACTCCTCTGCGTTCTCTACCTCTTGCTTTACCTCGCTTCCAGACCCTTTCCCAGCCCGAGTATCCACAACCTGCCCGGCGACGCAACCCTATTTTTGGCCCTGGGGATCATCACAGCCCTTTTTGTGCTCAGCGCACTGCGAAGCACACTCAACTGGGTACAGCCCGTCTTGCTCATGGCCATGACGCCCCTGCCCATGGTCTATGCCCAGATACCGGTTTTCAGCCTGGGCGTCTTCATAGCCGGAGAGATCCTTCTCTACAGGCTGGGCTTCTTCGCCCGGTGGAGACTGCCCAAGTTCGGCGCCTCCATTCTCTACTTTTTTCTCTGCCAGGCGGCAGGAGGGATAAGGGCCGGTTACAGTCTTTTCGATATAATGGTCTATATTCTGTTTCTCATTCTCTTTCTCTGCTTCCTTCTCATCGTGTACGGCGAACGATGGATCATCTATCTACGGGAGCCAAAACCCTTGCTCAGTCTCTCGAGAATGGGACTCACCAGAAAGGAAGTCCTCTACCTCAAAGCCCTCCTGGACGACAAGTCCATGAAAGAAATCGCCCTGAACAACAGCGTAAAGGAATCTACAGTACGGAATACGCTGGCGAGGGTTTACAGAAAATTCGAGGTCTGGGATAAATCGGCGCTCAAAGCCAAGTGCGCCCAATACTCCATCAAAGACTGACTATTGTATCTTTCCTTTTATTTCTTTATCGTTGGGCGAACGAGAGGTATCCATGCACTCCATTTCAGCCCCCCTGGGCGAGCTTGCGGGACAGACAGCAGTCAGCATAGAACCGGCGGCACGGAATGCGGCCGAAAGCTTTGCCCGGCTTTTTACCATTGTCGCCCGTCTTCGGGCTCCCGACGGCTGCCCTTGGGACAGGGAACAGAACATTCAGTCCATTCGCGGTAATATTGTCGAAGAAGCCTACGAGCTCGTGGAAGCCATTAGCGAGCTGGACATGGCGCATATCCGGGAGGAATCGGGCGATCTTTTTCTGCTGGCGGCCATGACCGCTTACATGTGCGAGCAGGAAGGCGGCTTTACCACAGCCCAGGCACTGGATTCGGTGTCTGAAAAGCTGTTGCGAAGACATCCCCATGTCTTTGGCGATTCGATTGCAGATACACCCGACGCGGTCGTGCATCAGTGGAACAAAATCAAGGAGCAAAAAGAGGGGCGCCGAAAGAAAGACTCGGTGCTGGACGAGGTCTCCCGCCACCTACCGCCCCTCGAACGTGCCTATAAGCTTCAAAAAAAAGCCTCTAAGGTAGGCTTCGACTGGCCAAGCCCCGAGCCGGTCTGGGCCAAGGTAGAAGAAGAGTTGGCCGAGGCTCGCAGCGCCCTGGCTGAGGGCAAGGCCGACGAACTGGAATCTGAGATAGGTGATCTCTTGTTCTCCCTGGTAAATCTCTCCCGGGTACTGGGTATCGATCCCGGCCTCGCCCTGTTGCGGACAAACGAGAAATTTTCCAAGCGCTTCAGACAGGTCGAAAAGGGCATGAAGGAAAAAGGCCTGCCCATGTCGGCCGAAGCGCTCTCTGTAATGGACGGGCTGTGGGAAAACGCTAAAAAAGAAGAATGAACACAAGCCAAGTTACAAGGAAACAGCCGTGGCGATGAAAGACCTGAGCAGCGGCGACGAGACAAAGCAGCTCATCGGCTTTGCCTTGCCCATGCTTTTCGGCAACATATTCCAGCAATTCTACAACATGGTGGACAGTTTTGTGGTGGGACGCTTCGTCGGCACTTCGGCGCTGGCTGCAGTAGGCACATCCTTCCCCATCATTTTTTTCATGCTCGCCCTCATTCTGGGCGTAAGCATGGGTTCCACCGTCCTCATATCCCAGTACTTCGGAGCAAAAGACTGGAAAAAGCTGGATGACGTCGTTTCCACCAGCTATATCTTCCTTTTCGCCGCCGGCCTTTTGATGACGATCCTTGGGCTTGCTGCCGCTCCCTTAATCCTGAAGCTTCTCGCCGTGCCCGATGCGATAATGCCCGAAGCCACCGCGTATCTGCGCATAACCTTTGCGGGGATGTTGGCCATATTCGGATACAACGGCGTCGCCGCCATGCTGCGGGGCATGGGGGATTCTAAAACTCCCCTGTACATTCTCATTTTTTCCACCCTGGCAAACATTGCCCTGGACCTGCTTTTCGTCATTGTTTTCGGCTGGGGTGTGGCAGGCGTTGCCTGGGCAACCATCATCGCCCAGGGACTTTCCTTTATAGGGGCGCTGCTGATGCTCAACAAGCGCAACCCCCACCTGAGGCTGGAGATAAAAAAACTGCACTGGGACAAGCAGAGTTTTTCTCAGATGCTGCGCATAGGCCTCCCCACAGGCCTCCAGCAGACCCTGGTATCCCTCGGCATGATGACCCTCTCGAGAATCGTCAACGAATTCGGCTCCCAAACCATGGCAGCCTTTACCGCAGCGTCGCGCATAGACTCGATCGCCGCCATGCCGGCCATGAACCTGGGCGCCGCCATAACCACCTTTACCGGCCAGAACATCGGGGCCGGCAAACCGGAGCGGGTACGACGGGGCCATTTATCGGCCATCGCTGTCAACACGGCGCTCTCCTTGTTCATAAGCCTCATGATTCTTTTCTTCGGCAAGCGGCTTATGGGTATATTCTCAAACGATCCAGAGGTTATACGCATCGGCGCCAGCTATCTTGTCATCGTTGGCATGTTCTACGCGGTGTTCGGAATCATGTTCATCAACAACGGCGTCATGCGGGGGGCCGGTGACGTATTCATACCCATGATCAACACGGTGCTGGCCCTCTGGCTGGTCCGCATTCCCCTGGCGCTGCTGTTCACCCGCAGCTTCGGCATGGGCAGCGACGGAATCTGGTGGTCCATCCCCGCAGGCTGGTTAGTGGGAATGATTTTTTCTACCTGGTACTACCAAACTGGCCGCTGGAAAAACCCAAGGCTTCTGCGAAGGACGGCGCCGGAGCGCCGCTCCTGAATACCGAGCCGGCGCTCTGATTTCCTAAAGCCCGATTTTATACTATAGTATCTCCATGGCCGCACCGCTCTCCCTTGCCAGACTCAAATCGGCACGACGCGACTTCAATATATTCAACCTTCTCAACTCCTTCTCATTCGTCTTCGTGTCCGGTTCCTTTATCACTCTTTTCGCGGTGCGCCTGGGAGCCTCCAACGCTGTCGTCGGCATCCTCAACGCCATTGCCTACTCAACCTATTTTTTTATGCCCCTGGGCAAGCGTGTGGTCAAAAACAAACCCATCATTTGGACCTTCGGCTGGGCTTGGGTGGGCAGGTACGCCGCCCTACTTCCCATGCTTTTCGCCCCCTTGGCCGCGGCCAGCGGCCACGAGGGCATCGCCATAGGGCTCCTTGTGGCGGGAACCGCCGGATTTGCCCTCTCCCGCGGAATCGGCATGATAGGCAACAACCCTGTCATCGCCTATATCTCCTCGGGAGGGGGAGACAAGCCCCGCTCCGACCGGGGGGAATACGTTGTCACCACCTCCATAGCCAGCTCGATGGCCAGCATGGTGAGCGGACTGCTGCTCGCCCTGTTCTTGGGAGCCGATGCGAGCCCCGGGGCCTATGCGATCGGGGTAGGCATCGGCATTGCCTTCGGCTTTGCCGGTAGCGTCTTTCTGCTGCGCCTGCCCGAACCCACAGATTTTCTCCCCGAAAAGTCCAGCTCCCTCCTCAAGGCTACAAAAGAAGCGGCAAAAGACCCCGGCTTCCGCCGCTTTATTCTCAACTTCATGGTCTTAGCCCTGGTCTCGGGCATGGGCAGATCCTTCCTGCCCGTCTACGCCAAGGAAATATTCTCCCAGGGCGACGACGCTGTCATGGTCTACGCCCTCATCGCCAGCATCGGCTCGGTGGCCATGGGCTTTCTGAGCAAGCTTCTGGTGGACAGACTTGGATCCAAGCCCCTGATGATCATATTCAACACCATTGGCCTGGTAAGCTTCCTTCCCATTGCCCTCTTGCCCTCGGGCTCGGTCCTCGGCTTTTCCATGGCAAGCATCGCCCTGATTCTCTCCCTCATTCACTTTCTTACCAACTTCGGCCTGGCGGGCGGGGAGAACGCTGCCCACAATTACTACTTCGCCCTGGTTCCAAAGGAAAAAAACCTCGACCTCTCGGTTGCCTACTATGTGGCCTACGGCTTGGGCGGCGCCATTGGCTCCGGTCTGGGTGGGTTGTTCCTGGACAGCCTCACCGGTATCGGGCTCAATCCCGCGGCAGCCTACAGGGTCCTGTACGCCGTCCTCTGCCTGGTAATCGGCGCGAGCATCTTCTCTATGCGCAGGCTCAAGCGACTGGGCTCCCGCAGCGTCTCCCAGTCCTTGGGCGTCATGTTTTCGCCCAGGGACCTGCGCGCCTTCGACCTGCTCTCCAAGCTCGACCGCAGCTCGGCGCCCGATCAGGAAGTACGGCTTATCCAGGAAATCGGTCACTCCGCATCGCTGCATACCCAGGAAGAACTCCTGGAATACCTGCACTCGCCCAGTTTCGAAGTGCGGATGCAGGCCCTCCTGGCGATTGAGCAGATGCACAGACTGTCGGCTCATCTCATACGGCCGCTGATACAGGAAGTCGAGCTCCATCCCTTTACCACAGCCTATGTGGCCGCCCGCATCCTGGGGGTGCACCAGAGGACCGAAGCCCTGCCCGTGCTTCGAAAGGCCTTGGAAATAGAGGATTACATCCTCCAGGGAAACTCGCTCATAGCACTGGCGAAGCTCGGCGACAGAGATTCCATCCCCATGGTGGAATCCATGCTGATACGAAACACCAACCCCCGGGTCAAGATCTCGGCCGCCCATGCCCTGCAGCTGTTCAATTCGAGGGATTCCCTTCCCGTGCTAGTAGCAAGCCTGCGCAAGGACGATCCTTCCGCCTTTGTGTCGGACGAGATAATCCTGGCGATAGCGGGAATAATCGGCATCATGAAGGAGTTCTATCCGCTCTATTCGGCGTTCAGCGAAGACGAAGCCCACGGCCTGGCGCTGCTGGAATCATCCGCCCAGGACATAATCGCCGATTCGAGGACGATGGAGGAATGGATACAGGGGCTTAGACAGCTGTTCGACCCTCAAGAGCCCGACGGAAGGAAAATCGCCGGTTTGATCCACCGGATCGACAGCGACGATCGCGTGGAGATGGTCTTCGGGGAAGCGATCCTCGATCCCCAGCTCTGCTATAAGGGCATGCGGTTTCTGGCTGCAGCATACCCTTTGTTAGTCAGTCAGCAGGCAGAAGGATACGGCGCTTTTCCGGGTCGCGCTGGGGCTTATAGAAGATAGCGGTATTGCCCAGAATCCTCACCAGCTCGCTGGCCGTGGATGCCGCCAGACCGGCTGAGATTTCCCTTTTTTCGCCGATAAAATCCATAAACTTCAGCTTTACCAGCTCGTGGCGCTCGAGAAGGGCATCGAGTTGGGAGACCAGAGCTTCGCTCGCTCCAGCCTTTCCCAGCTGAATGAGAACAGGTTCCTTGGATGCCAGGGAGCCGAGATAACTTCGCTGCACTGAATTGAGCATAGGGGCCTCCAGGATCAGAACGGAAGGGAAAGTAAAAACCTGCTGAGGATGCCGACGAGGGCACCGCCGGCCATGCGTAGCAGGATAAGGGCGACAAGGCCCGTAAACAGACCCTGCCGGTAATGCACCGCCCTTCCGCGGTAGATTGTTCGGTTTATATGGAATAAAAGGGGATTGAGAATCGCGTCGATAACCATCCAGACAGGATGGAGGGTGTTCCATCCGGCCATGAAGGCGATACTCCTCAAAAGGGCGCAGGCCAGGAGAAATGAAAGCACAAAAGCGAGGGCCGACCAGGCTGCTCCCAACAGAAGCCCCAGCACAAAGCCCAGGGAGATCCTTCCGGAATAGGCAAGGGTGGAGAATACCCGGTTGAGCACCGAAAGTACCGCCAAGGCGGCTATGGGGCTAAAATCGAAACGCTCTGTCCTGAAGAGCTTGATCCGAGAAAACATGCCCAGAAAGGGATCCACAGCCGTGGCGAGGATACGTTCCGCCTTGCCGAGCCTGATTCCGGGAATCCAGGTCATGAACACCCGCAGAGAACAGAGAAGCATGTAAAGGGAGCTGAGCCCCCCGAGTATCCGCATGACAGTAGTCAGAACCATGGACTAACGATATCCAAACTGGAAAATTTTTACAACCGCCCTAGGTTACGGCTTGCCCTTGGGACAAAGCTGCCCGGGCCATGCCCGGCGCTGCGCTCGCCGGCTAAGCGAGGCTGAACGTAGCGCTGCTTCCTCCTTTTGCCTGTGATACAATAGGGATGACACTTTCTGAGGAGGAACTCCGATGGAGAGCGCTGATATCCGCATTGGCACATGCGGCTTCTCCTACTCCGAATGGAGGGAAGCCTTCTACCCCAAAGATCTGCGGCAAAGCGAATTTCTGCGCTTCTACTCCCTGGTGTTTCCCTTTGTGGAGCTAGATTTTTCTTGGTATGCCATGCCCAAGGCCGAACAGCTTCTGGCGATGACCGAACAGACTCCCCCGGACTTTCTTTTCTCCCTCAAGGCCCACAAAAGCCTGAGCCACGAAATCGGGGAGGACTGGCAGGACTCAGCCGGAAAATTTGCTACTGCCGCCCGAGCCCTGGCGGACAGAGGACAACTGGCTTCCATCCTCATCCAACTTCCCTACCGCTTTTCCTATACCGCCGAGAACCGCGTCTACCTGGGCGAACTGATAAGCGCCCTGGAGGGTTTCCCTTTAGTGGTGGAATTCCGCAACGAATTCTGGTACCAGCAGCGAGTCTTCGACGAGCTTTCACGACGCAAGGTCTGCCTGGCCATCATCGACAGGCCCGATCTGCCAGGCTTGCCGCCGGAATCCCAAATACTGACCACCGACCGGATCTATTACCGCCTGCATGGGCGCAACAGCAATCAATGGTGGAACGGGGACGCCACATCGCGCTACGACTATGAATACTCCCCCGAAGAGCTCAAAGACAGGGCTCGCATGGTAACAGCCATCGCGCGCAAGGCAAAACAGGTTCTAGTGGCGTTCAACAATCACGCCAAGGCCAAGGCGGTCAAGAACGCCCGAAGCCTGGAAGGCTACATCAGGGAATTTATGCTCTAGGCCGGCGAAGACCCACGAACTTGTCCTGCAGGCAGAGGCGCGCTTTCGTCTCCGGGCGAAAGAAGCCGCAGCAAGGGCTAGGCCTTGTCCGGCTCAAGCGGCGCCGCGGCCAGGGCTACAAGGAAGCTCTCTTTTAAAGAAAATTCTTCCCCTCCCATCATGATGCAGCCCGAGCTGCCCAGCAC
>JAEZSM010000225.1 GCA_023421875.1 Spirochaetota bacterium
GGCTTTGAGGGACTCTGGGAAGGCTTACAAGAAAAGCAAGACCGCTGTTTTGCCACCGAGAACCCTTTACGGGTTTACCTCATAATGGCTGACCACATGCTCCAGTTCGGTTTAAAACACCCCAATCTCTACCGCTTTATATTTTCTCCGGATATCGCTCCGCTTCTGCAGGATGAAACCATTGCACAGCATTACCGAAGCATCAGCAGTACACTCCTGGCTCGGATAAAGGATCCCCAAAGCGAAAAGGAAATCCTGGATGATATATACATGTTCCAGGTGCTTATCAATGCCCTGATTCGAAGTGTGCTGGAAAAAAGGGTGGGTATGACATTGGATCGTTATCCGATTCTAGTAAAACGAGCTTATGAAAGCTTATTGCTTCGCAATGAGCGATTTATAGAGTAATAGTAATTTTCATCTTCAGACTAAGATCACTGAGTCGTTTCTATAACCCATATATCATTCTCTAAAGGCGAATCGAGATAATAGATCGCATAACGATAACCATCCTTTATTTCTATGTATCGTTTTTGCAATGACCCATCTCCTGTTTCCACAACTATCATAAAATCAGAAGCTTTTTCCAATTTGACTGTATAGCTGTGATATCCAATCGCATCGGGATACCACTCTTCATACTCCAGGGTCTTTGGTGAAAGACTCGACAAGGTAAACGTTACTTTTTTGGGATCTTGTTCATTTCTGTGGCCAAGTCGAACTTGTATTTCATAACTTGTAAAATTGAGATCGCAGGAACCGAGAATGCTAGAAAAAGCGAAAATTAATCCAAGAAGCAAAAGGCCGATACTTCGTTTTCTCATTCGAATCCTCCATGGCCTTAGTATTGGCTAGGATTCTCAAATTCACAACACCTCTCATAAAAGCCAAAAGAAATTTTAGTCTGGTTTAGTTATTTATTTATACAATCAATATAAATAATTATACTTATTTTGAAAATTCATGATCTTTGCTCTTTACAACTGCAACGCCTTTATGCAAGCATCCATTTTCAAGAAACCTCGAGTAGCTTTGGGGAGGATTTTATGAATACTTATGCAGAAGACTGCTTTGCAGAGATCAAGGCCAAGAATCCCGGCGAGCCTGAATTCCATCAGGCTGTGCATGAAGTCCTAAAAAGTGTCTCACCGGTCCTTGAAAAGAGGCCTATTTATAAAAAAATGCGTATCCTGGAGCGGATGGCTATACCTGAGCGAACCGTAATATTCCGTGTACCCTGGGTGGACGACAAGGGCGAGGTACGGGTAAACACCGGTTACAGGGTGGAGATGAATAGCGCGATCGGACCTTATAAAGGTGGTCTGCGGTTTCATTCCAGCGTCTATTTAGGGCTTCTTAAATTCCTGGCCTTCGAGCAGACCTTCAAGAACTCGCTCACGACCCTCCCCATGGGAGGCGCCAAAGGCGGCTCGGACTTCGATCCCCATGGCAAGAGCAGTATGGAAGTCATGAAGTTCTGCCAAAGCTTCATGATCGAACTAAGCCGCCACATTGGCCAGTTTACCGACGTGCCGGCAGGCGACATCGGCGTAGGCGGGCGAGAGATTGGCTACATGTTCGGCCAATACAAGCGCTCGAAGAACGAGTTCTCCGGTGTGTTGACAGGCAAGGGTGTAAAATGGGGAGGCTCGTTCATCCGGCCTGAAGCCACTGGCTATGGCTGTGCCTATTTTGCCGCAGAAATGCTGGCCACAACGGGTCAGACTCTCAAGGGAAAGACTTGCCTAGTATCAGGTGCGGGGAATGTAGCCCAATTCATGGTTCAAAAACTCATTCAGGAAGGGGCCAAGGTTGTCACACTCTCGGACTCGTCTGGGCATATCTATGATGAGGAAGGAATAGACGAAGAAAAACTCGAATTCGTGCTAGAACTCAAAAACGGATTCCGTGGAAGGATTTCGGAGTATGCCAAGCAATACCCTAAAGCTGTGTACACTGCCTTCGATCCGACTCTGGGATTTAATAAAATATGGGATCATAAGGCCGATTGCGCCTTTCCCTGCGCTACCCAGAATGAGATAAACGCCATCGACGCGGCCAACCTTGTCAAGAACGGCATCAAGCTAGTCGCCGAAGGCTCTAATATGTCCACGGTGCCCGAGGGTGTGGATCTATTCCAGGATTCAGGAATTCTTTTCGCTCCCGGCAAGGCTTCGAACGCCGGCGGTGTCGCCACCTCAGGGCTTGAGATGACCCAGAACAGCCAGCGCATGGTCTGGACACGGGAAGATGTTGATAAGCACCTGAGAATCATCATGAAGAACATTCATGCCAGCTGCCTTAGCGCCGCCGAAGCCTACGGAAGCCCAGGCAACTATGTGGTGGGGGCCAATATCCACGGTTTTACAAAGGTGGCCGACGCCATGTGCGACCAAGGCATCGTGTAGATGGGCGAGGCGCGCTCTTCCGGCGCAGCGCGGCGGCCATCCCAAGCCCCGCGCCTCGCCCGCTCCCAGGATACCCCTAGGCTTTTACGACGATATTGACCAGCTTATCCTTCACAACAATCACCTTGGCTACACTCTTGCCGGCTATCCATTCCTGAACCCGGGGTGAGGCAAGGGCATTTTCACGCAAGACTTCCTCGGCGCTCCCTGCGGGCAGCACAAACTTGTCCCTGATCTTGCCGTTCACCTGCACGACGATTTCTTTTTCCTCATCCAATGTGAGGGCTTCTTCATAGAGCGGCCAGGATACCTTGGAAACGCTCAAGCCTTTAGCTGATCCATTTTTCGACTGGTTTAGCTTTTCCCAGAGTTCCTCGCCAAGGTGGGGAGCGTAGGGGGAAAGAAGGAGGACAAAGGGCTCCCAGAGTTTTCTGGGCAGCTTTTCGAGCTTGGAGACATCGTTGAGGAAGATCATCATCTGGGAGATGGCGGTGTTGAAGTTCAAAGTGTCGGTGTCGTGGGTGACCTTCTTAATAGTCTTGTGCAAGAGCTTGATCAGCTCGGCTGAGGGCTCTGTGTCTACGATGGGTTTTTCAGAGGTCGCCCAGGCTCGCTCCAGGAAGCGGGAAACACCCACAAGACCTGCGGTAGACCAGGGCTTGGAGACTTCAAGGGGGCCCATAAACATTTCATAGACCCGCATGGAATCGGCGCCGAAATTGTTGATGATGTCGTCGGGATTGATCACGTTACCCCGGCTCTTGGACATTTTCTGGTTGTCCTCGCCCAGGATCATTCCCTGGTTCACCAGTCTGAGGAAGGGTTCGTCGCTGCTCACCGCCCCGATATCATAGAGCACCTTGTGCCAGAAGCGGGAATACAAAAGATGGAGCACCGCGTGCTCGGCACCGCCCACATAAAGATCCACGGGCATCCAGTAGTTCTCTATGGCGGGATCGACAAAGGCCTTATCGTTTTTGGGATCTAAAAAGCGCAAGTAATACCAGCATGACCCCGCCCACTGGGGCATGGTGTTGGTTTCCCTCTTGGCCGGTCCGCCGCATTTAGGACAGGTGGTATTCACCCACTCGGGAATATTGGCCAGGGGCGATTCGCCGGTGCCTGTGGGCTTGAAACTGCTCACTTGAGGAAGAAGGAGGGGAAGGTCCTTTTCATCCAAAGGAACGATACCGCACTCCTTGCAGTGGACCACGGGAATCGGCTCACCCCAGTAGCGCTGGCGGCTGAAAAGCCAATCTCTGAGCTTATAGTTGACCGCCTTTTTACCAATGCCCTTTTCTTCCAGCCAAGCGGTTATCTGCTTGATAGCCTCCGGAGTGGGCAGGCCGTCGAACTGGCCTGAATTGACGGCGAAGCCGTCGGCGGCAGTACAGGCTTCAGGCTCCCTGTCGAAGGGACCGGTTTCGCCTTTGGCAGCCACTACCTGTATGATGGGCAGGCCGAAAGCCTTGGCGAAGTCCCAGTCACGCTCGTCGTGGGCGGGTACGCCCATGATGGCGCCGGTGCCGTAGGATATGAGGACATAGTCGGAAATCCATACTGGAATTTCCTTTCCGGTAACGGGGTTCAGGGCATAGGAGCCGGTGAATACGCCGGTCTTGTCCTTGGCCAGATCGGTGCGCTCCAGGTCGCTCTTGCGGGCGGCTTCCTGGACATAGGCCTCCACCGCGACCTTGCATTCTTTGGTCGTCAACGCGGGCACAAGAGGGTGTTCGGGCGAAAGGACCATGTAGGTGGCGCCGAAGAGGGTGTCAGGCCTGGTGGTGTAAACTTCCAGTGTTTCCTTGTGGCCTGGCAGGCCGAAATGCACCGAAGCTCCCTCGGAGCGGCCGATCCAGTTGCGCTGCATAAGCTTGATGGGCTCGGGCCAGTCTACCTTGTCCAGGCTTTCCAGGAGCCTGTCGGCGTAGGCTGTAATCTTGAGCACCCACTGCCGTATCCGTTTACGGGTTACCTTGGTGTGGCAGCGGTCGCACTCCCCGTCCTTGACCTCTTCATTGGCCAAGCCGGTCTTGCAGGAAGGGCACCAGTTGATGGGCATTTCGGACTCGTAGGCCAAGCCTTTCTTAAAAAGCTGAAGGAAAATCCACTGGGTCCATTTGTAATAGTCAGGGGTGCAGGTCGATACTTCCCTATCCCAATCGTAGGAAAAGCCTAATGCTTTGATTTGGGT
>JAEZSM010000154.1 GCA_023421875.1 Spirochaetota bacterium
GGCGTCGGAAGTGGCAAGACTACCCTACTCAAGACAATAGCTGGTCTCCTGCCGCCGGAAAAGGGCGGAGTGTACATCGACGACCTGCCGCTAAAGGAAATTTTGCCCTCCTCCTGGGCAGCCTTGCTCGGCTACGTGCCGCAGGAGCCCCTGCTTTTTAGCGGTTCGGTCAGGGATAATGTCGCCTTTGGCTCTCCCGGCCTTGTCCCCGGCATCGAAGACGATGAGCTCTGGTCGCTTCTCGGAACTGCCCAGATCGACCAGGAGATTCTGGCCTTTCCCGATCGGGAGAATACCAGGATAGGGCAGCGCGGCGGAGGGGTTTCGGGCGGGCAGAAGCAACGGATCGCCATAGCCAGGGCCCTGGCCAGGCGGCCGAAGCTGCTGCTGTTGGACGACATGACAGCCAGCCTGGATACGAAAAACGAGCAAGCCCTGTGGAAGAGCTTGGAGCCCCGGGGCATGACGATCGTTGCTGTCTCCCATAGGCTCTCTTCGGTTCAATACGTCGACAAGGTTCTTTTTCTCGAGGCAGGCAGGGTTCTAGGCTTTGGTTCCCATGAACTCCTTCTTCGGGAGTGTCCGGAATACCGCGATTTTATTGACTGTGCGTCTTTCGGGGGTGTAGGCTGTAATTCATGAAAAGAATAGCATGGGGTTTTCTCTTCCTCCTATCGTTGGCCTCTGTAGCCGAGCCGGCAGCCCAGAACCGCCTGGTGTTGGGGGGCAGGGCGGTGATCATGGTAGCCGATGCTGTATATCTCTTCCCCGGCGCGGGTAAGCGGGTTCTGGCCATAGCAGGGGCGGACCAGGGGTTGGGCAGTTTTTTGTCCGTCATCGACACCGATTTCGGTAAGAAACCTGTGCTGGATAGGAACGCGGGGGTAGAAACCTACGCCTCCCTCAAGCCCGATGTTGTCGTTTTAAAAACAGCCATGAAAAAAAGCCTTGGGGCGGGCTTCGACGCGCTGGGCATTGTGCAGTTGTATCTGAACCTGGAAACGCCCGAAGATTATTTTACGGATATCCGCAACCTGGGA
Organism: Spirochaetota bacterium; assembly: GCA_023421875.1. Classification (GTDB taxonomy): domain Bacteria; phylum Spirochaetota; class Spirochaetia; order Treponematales; family Rectinemataceae; genus UBA2256. The sequence continues at coordinate 1,041 of JAEZSM010000154.1, forward strand.
ACGCTGTTCGGCATGGAAGATAGGGCTGAAGCCCTTGTGGCTTTTTATACGGGTAAACTCGACTGGCTTGGAGCTTCCAAGAGGCAGGGGCAGGCGCCGAGGGTTCTTCTGGTCCAGGCTTCTTCGGCACCGGAGGGTACATGGGATGTACCTCCCGCTTCCTGGATGCAGACAAGGCTCGTGGAAATGGCGGGCGGAGAGGCTGTATGGAAAAACGCCAATCCCGGTTCGGGCTGGGCTGCGGTAAATGCTGAGCAGATCGCCGTCTGGAATCCTGAAGTGATTCTCGTGGTGGACTACCGCAGGGATTCCCGGGTTGCGGCTCAGACCTTGGCTTCGCTTCCCGTTCTTGCCTCCACCCGGGCGGTCAAAGATGGCAGGGTATTCGGCTTTGCCCAGGATTTTTATTCCTGGGACCAGCCCGACGTCCGCTGGATTTTGGGGCTGGAGTGGATTCACCGCCTTCTCTGGCCCGATCTCCATTCTTCCGGATCGATGCAGGATTCTGCCAGGGAATTCTTCGAATTCATGTATTCCATTGGTCCTGATAGTTTTACTGAAACGATTCAACCGCGCCTTTCGGGCGATTTCGATCGATGAATTCAAAAAGGGCAGGGCTAGGTGCGCGCCTCTGGCTGTCCGTGGGCGGCGCCCTCGCCGCCGTGCTTCTCTTGTACCTTCTGGCGGGCCGCTACCCGCGCCCGGGCCTCTTGAACCCGTTTAGCCTCGGCCATGATCAGATTGCGGTTAAAGTTCTTTTTTCTTTGCGCCTGCCCCGAGCCTTGGGCGCCGTTATCCTGGGCGCGGTCTTGGGCGGCTCGGGTGCTGTCTTTCAGAGCATCTTCGGCAATCCCCTGGTGGACTCAGGTTTTTTAGGCGTATCCCAGGGGGCAGCGTTCGGCGCCGCCGGCGCCCTCCTGGTGGGCGCCGGCGGTTTCTACGCCGTGGCGGGGCTCTCCTTTGTCTTCGCCTTGGCAGCCCTCTGGATCAGCTTGTGGCTCTCCAAGGCATTTACCTTCGGAGGCCAGGTACTGCGCCTGCTTTTGGCGGGACTAGCCGTTTCGGCTTTTTTCTCTGCCCTGCTCGGGGCTGTCAAATACGCTGCTGATCCTCTCTCCCAGCTTCCGGACATCGTGTTCTGGACCATGGGTTCCCTATCGCCCATGAGCTGGCAGAGACTCGGGTTTATCCTGCCTCCAACCCTGATAAGCTTGGTCTTACTGCTGCTGCTGCGCTGGAGGGCGACCCTTCTATCCTTGGACGATTCGGTGAGCCGTTCCCTGGGACTGCGGTCGGAATCCGAGCGGGCCATGCTGGCTGCCGCCGCGGCGATGGGCGTGGCGACCGTAACCGCAGTCTGCGGCGTAGTGTCCTGGGTCGGCTTGGTGGTACCTCAGGTGGTGCGACTCCGCGCCGGGGCCGACGGCAGGGCTGTCATCCCACTGTCCATGGTCGGAGGCGCGTTCTTTGTCCTGATTGCCGACGGCATTGCCAGGGTGCTTTTTCCCGGAGAGTTGCCCCTGGGAATCGTCACTTCGATTCTCGGCGCCCTAGCCTTCGCTCTCCTTTTAACCAGAAGGAAAATGGAGCTGCTCCGATGAGCCGCCTTGTGGCCGAAACCCTGTGCTTCTCCCGGCTTTGCAGGGCACAGTTGCTCAGCGATATTTCGCTCTCCCTGGAAGCGGGAGAAATTATTGCAGTACTGGGGGCTAACGGTGCGGGCAAGACCAGCCTGCTGTCGGTCCTGGCCGGCAGGCTCAAGCCCAGCCGGGGAAGGGTATTGATCGAAGGGGCTGAGCTTTCTTTGCTCTCGCCCAGGGAGATAGCCAGGCAGATCGCTCTTCTTCCCCAGATCGAGCGGCTGGCCTTTAACTATCCTGTACTGGATTTCGTGCTCCTTGGAAGGGCGCCCCATATCAACGCGCTCTCGCTTCCGGGAGAGGAAGACTATCGGGCAGCGCAAACAGCCTTAAAGGAGGCTGGTGTCGCCGGATTGGAGGGCAGGGGAGCAGCTAGCCTTTCCGGAGGGGAGTTCCAGCTGGTCCGCATCGCCCGATGCCTTGCCCAGGAGGCGGGAATTCTTTTGCTGGACGAACCGACCTCCCTTCTGGATCCGGCCCATGCCGCCTCGGTGGCTCAGAAACTTTCAGCCCTGGCTAAGAGCGGCAGGGCGATTATCATCACAACCCATGACATCGGCCTGGCCTATTCTGTGGCGGATTCTGTGTTCCTTCTGCACGAGGGGAGGCTGCTCGATTCGGGACCTTCGAGCAGGCTTTTTGATTTGGATACGCTAAAGAAGGCTTTTGGCGCGGAATTCACCCAGCTCGCCCTGCCCAGCGCCTATTCTTTCAGGGATTGAACGCTCAAGGCTCGATCTGCCATGCCAGGGCGATGTCGTAATTTTTGCCGTCCTCCGAGAGTCCCAGCCTCAGCTCAGCCGCTGCCGGGATCTTCAGACTAAGTTCAAACACGCCCTCGCTGTTTTTCTCCATTGAGAAGAATTCCTTGCCTACGATGAGGGCGGCCTCGCTGCTCCCAGGGCTTCTGTACAGAAAAAGCACATCACTGCCAGCCTTGAGCCTTCCCGAGAGGGGAGACAGAAGAGAATCATCAGGCGAGTTCTGGTACCGGGCGTAGACGACAGGATAGGAGGCTGCCTGGGCCGGGGCTTGGTTGACCAGTGTAAGGGCGAGCACCTTTTTTAACGGCCCCAAGGAATAGCCTGCCTGGCGCAAAAGGGTAATGACGCGCTGCTTTTGGCCCTGGTCGAAGGGATCTTCGGAGAAAAGGTAGGCCCGGGGCGTTGTAATTTTCTTAAAAGATGCAAGGAGCTCGGTCCTGCCTCGCTGATCGAGAGGGGCAAGGGCCTTTTGCTCGAACTTCACAGCATCGATAAGGTACTCGATGCGCTCCTCTCCTTGTTTTTTGGCGTAGAGCTCAAAACTGAAGTCGCCCTTGGAGGGGGGCGATATCAGGAGCAGATGACGCCCTTCAGCCGGATGCTGGATGAAGACAGCCCCGGGGATCTCCCTGCCAGCAGCGTTGTACAAGACTCCCTCCAGGACAATGTCCTGGTCCTTGGAGGACAGCTCCAGGCTGAAGGTTCCCTGGGTTCGGTTTTCCCAGGAAGGCCTAGGTTCCGTCAGCTCGAGACTGTAGGAGAAAAAATCGCTTTCCAGGTCGGGGAGGGCTAAAAATTCTTCTCCCGATATGGGTGAAGGTAAAAGCTGCTGCCATGCTTCCTTGGGAAAGCGGGAATATATGCTCCGCGCAGGATCGATAAAGAGATTGGCGGTGGAGTATTTTTTTACGAACACCCAGTCCTTTACGTAGCCTGCGTCGAAGGTTGTATCCACGATATACCAGCGCCCCAGGATCTGCACCAGGTTCCAGGCGTGGGAGTTGTCCTGGCTCAAGCCCCGGACGCCCCGCTGATTCTTGATATAGCCCGATACCGTCACACAGGGGATGCCAGCCATATCCGCCAGGGCTTGAAAAACTCTGGAATAGCCAGAGCACACAGCCTTGCCGCTCGCAAGGACGTTCTGGATGTCCTGGTTTACCGCATTACCGCTTTTGAGCATGGCGGTGTCGTAGGTTATAGTCGCGCAGATCCAGTCGTGAATCAGCTTAACCTTCGCGAAGGGGTCGGTTTCGCCCTCGAGAAGGGCTTGGCTGACCTGGCGGAGCCCCTCCTGGGTGGATGGCCTGTACGCCGCGGCCAGTGCAGGGCTGGCTTGGAGCTTCGCCCTCGGATCTATTTTGCCGGACCTGTACTGCTCCAGGCTAACCGGGGGACGCGGTGCGGTAACCGAGGTCGCGGCCCCGGCGGCCGCGGCTGCGCCGAGAGCCGCCGAGCCCGCCGGTGCCGAGCCAGCAGCGGCCGAAGCCGCAGCCACCGTGGTGGTGGTGGTCGGGACCGGGCTCGGCGGCGGCTCAGGCGGTCGCAGCCGAGCCAGGAGGCTGCAGGAGCCCAGGGCGAGGGCAGCGATAAAGCAGAAAAATGCTTGGGCAGACAGCCTCACCCGGTGCCGACTCATGATAAACCCGAGGGCTTCAGCCCCCGATGATCCTGGAGCTGTTTCTCGCAAGAGCAGCTTTGAGCTGCGCCGCGGGGTTCTTGAATTTGCCCAGGAGAATCATCGCGGCGATAATATAGGGCTTATAGCTGGCTTCCAGATAGGTGTCGTCCCGGTAGCGGTCGAAGACCGAGGCGGCCACCTCGCCCGCCTCGCAGGAGACATCGGTGATATCGGCGGGCAGGCAGTGCATGTACAGGCCTTGGCCGTACTTGGGGTCGCTGGCACTCGTTAGCTTCATTTTCGCTTCCGTGCATTCCCAGTC
>JAEZSM010000162.1 GCA_023421875.1 Spirochaetota bacterium
TTTTTGCGGGAGCCATGAAGGACATCAGGAGGGCGCTGCTCCTGGGAGAGAAAACCTACGGGAAGGGCTCGGTTCAGCAGGTCTTTCCCCTGTCCTCCACGGGCTTCAAGCTGACTATGGCGCGCTACTATACTCCTTCGGGGGTCAATATCGACAAGGCCGGCATAGAGCCCGACATTCTCGTGCCCGACCTCAGCTTTACCGACGAACAGCTGGAGAGTCTGGAAAAACTCTATGCCTCCGGCCTGGTAAGGCAGTTCGCCGAAGACAATCCTGCGGCCAGCGTTCTGGAGCGCAAGGTCAGGACAGGCGAGATACTCCAGATGGGTTTCGATCTGCCCTTCGATTTTGTGGACCGCCTGCTCAGAGACGAACTGGAACGCACAAAGACTGCGCCGGTTTTCGACCTGGAATTCGATACCCAGCTCAATAAGGCTATCGACACAATTCTGAGCGATGACTTCGGCGAACAGCTGCAAAACAGCAGGACCCTGAGCCAGACTTTGGCAGCCAAGTAGAATCTCCATGAAGCGGCTTCTGCTTCCGGGGGACCTCAAGGGTCTTCGGCGCCATCTCCTCGATCGCGAAACCTCCTTTCATATTCTCAGGGTTCTGAGGCTGCGCCGGGGGACTGTGGTGGATGCGATGGACGAGGCGGGCAACCGCTTTTCTGCTACCTTGTCGGGGGTAAACGAGGGAAGGGCAATACTCGACCTGGACACTGCTCCTGTCGAAACTATAGGGGCTGAACCCGCGGCCGCCGCGGCCGCGGCCGCCGCGGCCCCGGGCCACCGGGAATCCATGGCGGGATATCCTGTAGCCTTGCCTCGAATCGCCCTGGTCCAGGGCTTGCCCAAGGGCCAAAAGATGGACCTTATCGTTCGCCAGGCGGTGGAAACCGGAGTCGAGCTCATTCTGCCGCTGCAGTCCAGGTACTCGGTGGTAAGGGAGCTTGGCAGGGAGGGCGGCGGAGGGGCATCCCGAAGGGAGCGAATTTTAAGGGAGGCACTCCAGCAGTCGGGCTCCCTTGTGCGATCCAGGATTGCGCCAATCTGCTCGCCGGAAGCGTTGGGAGACCGGCTTGCCGCAGAGGGGTTTTCGCCTGAAACCAGCCTCTATCTTATGTTCCACGAGATGGATAGTGCACAACGCAGTCTCCATGAACACTGTGCCGACGCTCCACTGTCGGCGGTGATTCTCGTAGGTCCTGAGGGTGGTTTTTCGCCTGAGGAAACCCAGCGTTTTATTGGGCTCGGATTCAAGTCGACCCACATTCCCGGTTCCATTCTCCGTACCGAAACCGCGGCGCTGTTCGCTGTTGCCGCCGTGAAGACGCTTCTTATGGAAAAAAATCTATGGACACTATCGAAATAAAGGGCGTCGATCTGGGAGGGCTGCGACTGGACCTGCCGTCGGAGCAGCAACTTGCGGCCCTCTCCCTTGCCTGGGATGACGATGCCAATCATCAGCTATGCTTTGTTGATGTGCCCGGCTATTTCGCGGCCAAACGATCCGGCGAGTATGCTTCAATGCTACGGAGTGCAGGTCTGGTGCTGAGCAAGTCCGCAGCGCTCTCCACAAGGGCTGCGAAGGCGGCTTCGGGCTTAATCGCTACAGGTAAAAGTCTTCCGCTGCGTTCGGTGAGTATCGCTGTTCGGCGTAGGGAGTTTTTGAGTTTTTTCGGGGCCCCCGAGGAGACTCAAAGGCTGAATACTGTCTATAAGCCCTTGTCGGTGCTTTCTATCATTCTTTCGGCATTGGAGGAGCGCGGCGGCTCGGCCTTTCTTATCGGGGGAAGGCAAGAATGCCTGGCCAGGGCTGAGGCTAACCTCAGGGCAACCTTTCCCGCCCTGCGCATCGTGGGTCGCAGTCCAGGGGATTTCCGCGGAAGGGAAGCCTTGGTGCTTCAGGCCCTGCAGAAGGCTTCACCCAATCTTGTTCTGCTCGGATCTTTAGTTAAAGGCAAAGAGCTCTGGATACCCCGAATGATGGGTCCCACGAGGTCGGGAATATTTCTTTATGAATCCTCGATTATCGAGACTTTGGCGGGCTTAGGCCGAAAATAGACAATTGTCTACAGGTTTTCTTAAGAGAAGCGCTTCACTTTTTCGTAAAACAGGCGGGATAATACCCTATGCAGTCCATCGCGTACTGGGACCTGGACAGGCTGCGCATTCTCAAGGTGCTCGCGGAGCTGGAAGCTGTCTTTGAAATCCGCATGGCGGCCACCCTGGAGGAGCTTCGATTTTACGCTTCCGAAAAAGCGGTGTGCGCCATTATTATTGGCCTGCCTCTTTATCCGAATGAGGGCATAGCCAGTTTCTTCGCCCGCTTCGAAGCTGTCTCCGACCCTCCGGTTTTTGTGTTGGGCGATGCCTGGATCGAGGGGAGCGGCGCTCAAGCCGCGGCCGCCAGGGGCGGGGCGGGATGTCTGATTGGGTCGGCGGATATAGGGTCGCTGCGGAACAGGCTGGCGGCCGCGGCTACGGAGCACGCCCGCGGGGCGGACAAAGCCCCGCTGTTTATAGGCAAAAGCCAGGGCATGCGCCAGGTCGAGAGCCTGGTTCGCCGCTATGCCGAATCCCAGCTTCCTGTTTTAATACTGGGCGAAACGGGTACGGGCAAGGAACTGGTCGCACGGGCGATCCATACATTATCGTCAAGGAATTCTAAAACAATTGTGGCACTCAATTGCGCCGCCCTTCCGGAAAACCTGGTTGAAAGCGAACTCTTCGGGGCAGAGAAGGGAGCCTTCACCGACGCCCAGCGCCGGAGCGGTGCCTTGGCCAGGGCTTCCAAGGGGAGTCTCTTCTTGGACGAAATTGGGAGTATGGCCTTGAGTGTTCAGCCCAAGCTTCTTCGCGCCCTTGAGAGCGGGGAGTATTGGAGGCTCGGCGGCGACAAGCCGGAGCGATCCGATTTCAGGCTCATCTGCGCCACCGGAGAAGACCTGAAAACCGCCATTGAAAAAGGCTTGTTCAGGCGAGATCTTTTCTATCGGATCTCCGATCTTCCCATTTGGATTCCCCCATTACGGGACAGGCTCGAAGATATTCCCGAACTAGCCGAACATTTCTGTCTCAAGGCTTCGAAAGGATTCTGCGAACTGAGTCAGGCAGCCCTTGGCAAGCTTATGGAGTACTCTTGGCCGGGGAATGTGCGTGAACTCAAATCGGTCGTCAACAGAGCCTGCGCCATTACGGGCCACGGCACGCTGGAGCCGGAGAATATTATTTTTATTTTTGCCGAGGTCGCTGCATCCCTGCCGTTTTCGAGCCCAGGGCAAAGGCTTTGAAAAAAGATTTTTGTAGATACTCCAGCTCGGACTTCCTTAAGCCCGCCCGTTCGCAGAGGTCGCGCAGGAAATTGCGCAGATAGCTTTCATCGCTCTGCCTGAAAGCTCCCCGTTGGGCAAATGCGCTGATTATCCCGTCGACTTTTAGTTCTATGCTTTCACGGGAAAGGGCACTGTGTTCATCCTGCCGGCACAGTGATTCCTGCGTGAGCGTTTCGACCCTGAGGCTTTCGATCTCGATAGTGCTGGTGAAGAGCTCGTAGCAGGCTATTTGCACTGCCTGCGCCACATTGAGTGAGGGAAAGCTGTCGGAACTGGGAATGTAAACCGAAAGACTGCAGAGCGCGAGTTCCCGGTCGGACAATCCGTCCCGCTCATTGCCGAATACCAGAGCTAAGGGTTCTTCACGGTTCAAGAAAGGAAGATCTGGAACCGGAAAGCCGGCGGCTGCCCTGGCGAAATCGCTGACTGAAATGCTTAGTGTCTTGCGTCGTGTTCCGGTTCGTCTGCTGAAGCCTGCGGACAATGAAAAATTCGATAAAGCTTTTTCAAGAGAGGCATAGCGTTGTGCGTTTTCAAAGACATCGGCCGCGTGCACTGCCATGGTGCGTACCAGGGTTTCGTCATACTCGGGACTATCGGCCAGCAAGAGCCGGGTTAAGCCCATGGTCTTCATGGCTCTGCAGATCGAGCCGAGGTTGCCCGATTCCCTGACTCTGCATAACACGACAGCCGCATCGATTCCATGCTGCGTCTTGCACTCGCTCATTGCCGCCATTCTCCCTATTCGCCTTTTCTGAATTTTTATCGCCTTGTCCCGATGATCCCGGCGTCATATAGTAGTGCCATGATACCTAAGGAGCAAGACCGCGGACCTAGCGAGAAGAAATCCAATATAAGAAGGGTTTCTGTTTTTTCCGGCCGCAGGGCGCTGATAATCGGCGGAAGCGGGGGCATCGGCCGTGCCCTCAGTATCGAGTTGGCGGCAAGAGGCGCGGAAACTATCATCCACGGTAGAAATCCCGTCAAGCTCCAAGCCCTAGTCCAGGAAATCAAGGCTTCGAAAGGGAAGGCTGATGGCATTGTCCTCGATCTAGAAAAACTCGGCAGCCTCGAAGAACATATCGATTCGCTTCGTAACGCCGGCACCGGGCAGGGCCAGCATTCCGCCGGCCCCAAAAAGCCCGGACGCGGCTTCGATATCCTCGTCTGCGCCTACGGCCCCTTCGTGCAAAAAAGCTTCGGCGTCCATCGGCCCGCTGATTGGGAAAAAGTCGCGCTGTTAGATCTAGCCCTGCCCGGTGCCCTCGCCTCGGCGCTCTATCCCGACATGGCGGCTAGCGGATTCGGCCGCATTCTCTTTTTAGGCGGGACCCGTACCGACGGCATTCACGGTTACCGATCCAATGCGGCCTATGCGGCCGCCAAGACCGGACTCGGTGTAGTGGCAAAATCGATAGCCCTCGAGGGTGCGGCGCATAACGTAGCGGCCCTCGTGGCCTGCCCTGGCCTGGTAGAGACCGAGTACTTAGGCAATGATCAAAAGCAGGCCTTGCTGGCTGCCGCCCCCGACGGCAGACTCATCCAGCCGGCCATGGTGGCCGCCCTCGCCCTTGACCTTCTGGACTGTGATCCCTGCCCTTCTTCGGGCGCCATCGTTTCCCTGGACGCAGGCTTTTCGCCCTGTGGGTTTGACAAGCCCGGTGCCCGGCGATAGGATTGGCCCATGCCCTCACGCCTGATCGCCCGAGCCTCCGCTTCTCCAGACAAAAAATCCGCTTCCGCCCTTGCCGAGTTGGAGATCGAAAGCCTGGCCGAGCTTCCCGGCGCCTTGGTCTGCCGCCCTGGGGGAAATATCGGCGCCGAAAGGGTTGTGGCGCTGCATGATGCCATTGTTACGGCTTTAAGCGAAAAGAAATCGATCCTCGTGTTCGACTTGGCGCGGACAGAAGACCTGGACTCCGCTGGTGTAGGCCTCCTGGTAGCCCTGCAAAAACTCCTGAGGGAGCGGTCGGGCGACCTGATCCTTGTCGGCATGAGACCAAAGCTGCTCCGGGTCCTGGAAACTCTCGGATTCGGGGAATTTTTCTCCTTTTCGCTGGATCGGCGCCATGCGCTTGAGTATATTCAAGGGATGAAACGCGACATCTTTCCGATCTCGGCTCCCTGCCCGGCCTGTTCTGCGCCCTTGGGGTTGCAGGGTCCCGGAAGGAGCCGTTGTCGGGCCTGCCAGGCAGTGCTGACGGTTCTGGCCGACGGCAGCGTGGAACTGGGCTGAACGGCGGTGAAGCTTACCGCCAGGCTTCGTCAGTCAATATCTGCGAACCCCCGAGGAGGAAAAAATATGGAAACTTTATCCAAGGTTGAAAGCTATCTTATCGACCTGGGCATTTCGTACCAGGAGCTTTCCAAAGGCGCCTGGCTTATCGAGGACGAATCGAAAGGCATGCCAAAAATGGTTGTGAGCCATGTGGATCCCATCGTCATCGTCCGGGCCGATGTCCTGCCCGTCCCCGACAGTAATAGGGAAGAGCTTTTCGCCACCCTGCTCAAGCTCAATGGCAACGATTTTCTCCACGGCGCCTACGCCATAGATGGCAACGATATCGTAGCGCTGGATACGCTGGAATACGACACGATGGACAAGAACGAATTCAGGGCCTCGCTGGAATCCATGGCTTTTGCGCTGAGTCAGCATTACCCCCTGCTTTCGAAGTTCCTGGCCAAGAAGGAGGACTGATATATGGGTATCTTCGACAGACTCAAGACCGTCATCTCGTCCAACATGAACGATCTCATCTCCAAGGCCGAGAATCCGGAGAAAATGCTCAACCAGATGATCATCGAGATGAACGAGCAACTGATCGATTCCAAAAAAGCCGTTGCCATGGCCATAGCCGACGAGAAGCGCCTCGAGCGGGAGGTCACGGAAAATCGTGCCAAGGCAGAAGAATGGGAGAAAAAAGCCATGCTCGCCGTCAGGGCGGGTAGGGACGACCTGGCCAAGGAAGCCCTGGTGCGCAAGCAGGAGCACGAGAGCTATGTCGGCCAGCTGGGCACCCAGTGGCAAGCCCAGAAGGAGTCGGTGGAAAAGCTCTAGGAATCCCTGCGGGGCCTTCAGACGAAGATCGAGGAAGCCTCCCGCAAGAAGAACATACTCATAGCCAGGGCCAAACGCGCCGAAGCCCAGGAAAAGATCAACAAGACCATGTCCTCCCTCCAGGGCAGCAAGAGTGCCTTCGACACCTTCGACCGCATGGCCAAGAAGATCGACGAGTTGGAAGCCCGCGCCGAAGCCCAAAAGGAGCTGGAAGACGTGTCCACTGGCGCTAGCCTGGACAAGCAGTTCGCCGCCCTCGAGTCCTCCCCCGCCGCGGCGGACGCCCTGCTGGAAGACCTGAAGCGCAAGATGCTCACCGCTGACGCCGGAAACGGAGAAGCCTCCGGCGGCGCCGCCGGCAGTTCCTCCTAATCCGCTTGCGGCGCTCTAAGGCGCGCCTATGGCCTTGTTGCCTATAAGGGTTCTCCTCGTTACAGGGGGAGAACCCTCGTTTTTTGATGATTCCCAGCGCGGCGAGGGTCCTGGCGCCAGTCCCTTTCTTCTAGTCGAAACCTTCGAATTTCTTCCCCGAGCCTTGGCAGCCGGCTCCTGGCAGCTCTGTGTCCTTCCCTGCGAAACCTACCTGTCCAGCGGCGGACTGCCGCCGGAACTGCCGGCTATTGTCTATGGACCTTCGAGTCTCGCGCTTGAATGCCTCGAGGCGGGGGCTTCGGATTTCATGCGCCCCGGATGGTCGCGGCTCGAACTGGAGGCTAGGCTTTTTCGGTACTGGAGGCCGGAACTGAGGGGAGACAAGGCTGTCTATCATCTCTGGGCAAGGAGGCTTGTCAGGCTCGGCGACCTTCGGGCAGGAATGGTTTCGGCAGTTTTAGAGCCCGGGCTGGAGCTCTCTTCAAGGGAAGCATCGGCGCTCAGGCTGTTGGTCTGCCGTTCCGGCAGAGTCCTGCCCTTTTCCGTCTTTTCAGGCACAGAGAAAAGGTCTCGGGCCGGGACTGCAACCGACTCGCACAGGGCGGTTTCCATGATGATTTCTAGACTCAGAAAAAAACTGCTTTGCCTGGATCCGGGCTTAGCCCGTTGCCTCTGTTCGGCCCGCGGACAGGGGTACCTATGGATAGAACCTCGCCTTCGGTAAAATCAGCAGGTCTCGATCCGCTCTATGTAGGCACCCAAAGCCTTGAGTCGTTCGCTGATCCGCTCGTAGCCCCGCTCGATCTGATAGACGTTCTGGATCGTGCTCTGGCCGTCGGCGCAGAGGGCTGCGATTACCATAGCCATGCCCGCCCTGACATCCGGCGAGACCAGGAGCGCTCCCGAAAGCCTCGCAGGCCCCGAGACAACGGCGCGGTGCGGATCGCAGAGCACGATGCGGGCTCCCATGCCTATCAGCTTGTCCACGAAAAACATCCGGGATTCGAACATCTTCTCATGGATCAGCACGGTGCCTTCGGTCTGGGTCGCTACTACGGTCATTATGGAGGTGAGGTCAGGAGGGAATCCAGGCCAGGGGGCGTCGTCGATCTTGGGGATCTGCCCGCCCAAGTCAGCCGAAACCTTCATGAGTTGGTTGCTGGATACGTAGAGATTGCCGCCTTTCAACTCCCAGGAGATGCCCAGTCTGTTGAAGCCCACTCGCAAAGGCGGCAGGTCTTCAGCCTTGACTCCCTCGATGGTAATCTCGCCCCTGGTCACCGCCGCTAGGCCGATGAAGGAACCAATCTCCATGAAGTCGGGACCGATCGTGTATTCGCAGCCGCCTAGCTCCGATACCCCATCGATATAAAGAACGTTAGACCCGACACCGCTTATCCTGGCGCCCATGGCGTTGAGCATGAGGCAGAGATCCTGCACATGGGGCTCCGAAGCGGCATTCCGCAGGACCGTCCTGCCTTCGGCCAAGACGGCGGCCATGATGGCGTTCTCCGTGCCGGTTACCGAGGCCTCGTCCAGAAATATCGGGACTCCCTTGAGCTTGTGGGCTGAAAAGCGCAGCACGCCTTCCATGGTTATTCTGGCGCCTAGTTCCTGGAGAGCCAGAAGATGGGTGTCGATGCGCCGCCTTCCGATTGTGTCGCCACCGGGAGGGGGGAGTATTGCCTGGCCAAAGCGGGCCAGCAATGGTCCGGCGAATAGCAGGGAAGCCCGCACCTTGCGGGCCTGTTCCGCGGGCACATCCTGGCGCTCTATGCTCCTGGGGTCTATGCTCCACTCGTGGGGACCCAGTTTTTCCACCAGGGCGCCCAGATGGACCAATACTTCTATCATCACCGCCACGTCTTCGATCTCTGGGATGTTTTTCAGCACTATAGGCGCCCTGGCCAGCACGGAGGCGGCAAGGCAGGGGAGGGCTGCGTTCTTGTTTCCTGAGGCTGCGATCCTGCCCTTAACCGGGTGACCGCCTTCGACTATGTACTTGTACATGGGTTCACTGTAGGTTCAGTTCCGGCTTTGGTCAACCGATTTCAGGCCGAAAGAAGCCTCCTGCCGCGGCGTTGCGCGATTGAGGAATTCATCGCCGAGGATTCTTTTTCTAAGCGAAGTTTTCCGGACAGCTTCTTCTTCCGGATACTGAAACCGGATATAGTGATCCTGGGAGGGAAACGCTCATGGGTATGGAAAGGAATCCGCGCGATTCAGCGAGACAGGCTCCACCGGAGCCCTATGCTGAGGTTCGGCATCTGTACGAAGAGCTTATCCTGCCCAAGCCCGACGATTTTCATATCCATCTCAGGCAGGGAGAGATGCTGCAGCCTTATGTAAGGAGTCAGGCTGTCTGGTGCGGCAGGGCTCTTGTCATGCCGAACACCCTTCCTCCCGTCGCCGACGCGGCTTCGCTGATTGCCTACCGAGATAAAATTATCGCCTGTCTGCCCGAATCTTCGAATTTTACCCCCCTCATGAGCTTCAAGCTTCTGGCGGGAATGAGTGCTGCGACGGTGGAAGCCTGTGCCAAGGCTGGAGCCGTGGCGGGGAAGTACTATCCGGCGGGAGCGACGACCAACGCCGCCGATGGTCCTCTAAATCCCGAGGCGGTAGCCGAAGCCCTTTCTGCCATGGAAACAGCCGGAATTGTGCTTTCCATCCATGGAGAAGCTCCCGATGCTCCCTCACTGGAGCGCGAGGGAACCTTTCTTGCTACGCTGGAAAAAATCCTTGTCCGTTGGCCTAGGCTTCGCGTCGTGCTCGAGCATCTTTCCACCAGGGAAGCGGTGGATTTTGTCGCCGCCGGCCCCGAGCGGCTGACAGCTACAATCACAGCCCACCATCTTTTATTCACCATTGACGATATGATGGGGGGCAGCCTCAACCCACATCTATTTTGCAAGCCGGTGATCAAGTCGGCCAAGGACCGGGGCGCATTGAGAAACGCAGCATTTTCTGGATCGTCCAAGTTTTTTTTCGGAAGCGATTCGGCTCCCCACGACCGGAAGGTCAAAGAAAGCGCCCATGCCCCAGGCGGTGTATACGCATCTCCTACAGCCATTCCCGCCCTGGCTGGCCTTTTTGAGTCGGAGGGGGTTCTTGAAGCGTTTCGTTCATTTATCGCTGTCAATGGCGCTCGTTTTTACCGGCTCCCGGCACCCCAAGGGTCGCTGCGGCTTTTGCGCCAGTCCTGGTCTGTGCCGGGCGAAATGGACGGGGCAGTGCCTATGTGCGCGGGCAAAGTGCTGGCGTGGCGCCTAGCTTAGGGAGGCGTACCGTAGCAGCGAAGTTTCCATTAGCCTGTGTCCCGCCCCGTTGGGGTGGATTCCATCGTTGCATATATACGCTTTGTAATCTTTCTGCACCAGAAAATCCTTTCGAATATCCAGAAGCTCACAATCTTTTTCCGCGGCAATCTTTCTGACGATTTTGTCGTAGCCTTCGTGCCAGGTAAAAATTTTATCCACCCCGCCCAGCCAATGAAGAATGGCTTCGCGATCCAGTCCGTTACGTGTAATCCATGCCAGGTAGCGCTCGGCCACCAGGGGCGGCAGGCTCATGACGCTTGCCTTGAAGCCCTTGGCTCGCAGGGCATCTATCATCTGACAGTACACCTTATAGAACGTATTGAGGGGGGTCAGGGGAGTGTGAACGGCTTCAGGCCTTGCGGCGATTTCGTTCCAGAGAAAATCGCAGTCGTTGCCGCCGAATTCCAAAATGGCCACTCCCCTTTCATTGCCCAGGGCAGTTTCTGGAGCATCCTGTCCCGATATGAAGCGATGGAGAATGCTGAGGCCTTTTGTAATAGTGCAGCCGAACCTGGCTTTGTTGATCACGCTGATGCCGAGCTTCTCGGCGGCCAGAAAGGCAAAACTCTCCCGTATAGGTATATACTTTCCTTCATCGCTCAGGATTATGCCCCGGGCAACCGAGTCGCCGAAAAGATAAATATTCCCAGGCACCATTCTTGCCTCCGATATCATTAAAAATGGCTAGAGAACCATGTTATATGGTAATTAATACCATATAACATGATGTCGAAGACGTCAATACAGTAAAAGCCATATATTGTGGTATTGATAACCATATGGTACCTTTCTCGCTATGGACACGATCAACAGCGGAACCATAGGTAACTATTTCGACATGTTCTCCCGAAAGGCTCCAGCCGAATGGGAGCAGCTGCCCGATATCGGATTGTACATGGATCAGGTTGTAACCTACCTGGAGCGCCAACTTGAACTTTTTTTGAAGGCAGGGGATGAGAATTTAATAACACCTTCCATGATAAATAATTACGCCAAGTCAAAAATCGTTCCCCGCAGCGAGGGTAAAAAGTACAGCCAGGAACACATAGCCTTGCTTTTAACAGTGTTTACCTTGAAGCGGGTCCTATCGGTCCAGGACATGGGTTACCTCGTTGGCAAAATCGGTACTGCCTCAGAGGTTGAAGCGCTCTATGGACGATTCCGTCGCGGTATGGAGCATTCGGTCAGGGAAACAGCCTCTCTCGTGGGGGCTGTCCTTGCCGAGGCGGGGAGCGAAGATACGGGTGTCGACAGTAAAACCCTGTGTGACCTTGCCCTGGATCTGGCCGTGGACGCCAGTGTCAGAAGCTATGCCGCAGAAACCCTCCTGGCGTTCGCGAACCCCGAAAAAGAAGTGTCGGAAAAAAAAGCAAAGGCGAAGGCGAGAAAAGAAAAAGCTGCGGCAAAGAAAGGGGCTTCCAAAAAGGAGTAAAAAAACCTCGGACTGAGTTTAGGCGCCACGTTTGGTAGAAGTGTTTGCATCTGTTTCTTTTTCGCCTCTTAAGCGATCCATATCACAGTATCACGATATTCGATTCGGTAAGCACTGTGGCACCGGTCTCGGAGATCAAAACGTCGTTTTCCCATCTGATACCCCCGAGCTCGGGGTGATAAAGCCCGGGTTCAACGGTGACGATCATTCCAGGCTCTAGGACAGCGTTATTTTCTTCCCTCAGATTGAGCCCCGGGGCTTCATGGGCTTCCAGTCCAATGCCGTGTCCCAGGGAGTGGGGCATTGAAAAGCCTGCCTGGGCGAACAGCTGGTCTACCAGAAGTGCGGGCTGCCGGGCGGCCACCTTCGGACCACAGGCTGCGAGCCCTTCTTTGTAGGCCTCCTGCACGAGGCCGAGCATTTTTTCCTGCCTGGGGTCCAGAGGGCCGCGGACAAAACTCATGGTCACATCGCTGGTGTAGCCGTCGATGACCACGCCGAAATCGAGTATAGAAAAGCCCCTGCCACCGAAAGAGCCGGCTCCGTAGCTGGGAAAGGCATGGATGCCGAAGCTGCGTTCGGGGCCTGCGGCGATGGTGTCGAATCCTGTGCCCTCGGCTCCGGCCCCGCGGGCTTCCTTTTCGATAAAGAGGGCGATTTCAGATTCCGTCGCCAGGCTGCCCCGCCGCACTCCTGCCTCGATCTCTCCGATTAGGGTATTCGTGAGCGACGAGAGGCGTTTATAGATCTGCAGTTCTCCCTCATCCTTTACCGAGCGCATGGACAATAGAACTTCGTCCATCCCGTCGTTTCGGCATACAAGATCCCATTCCTCAAGAGCGGCCACATGGTCCACATAGCGCAGGTAGGGGGTGGCCGAGGGCAGCTCGATTTTTGTTCCCTTCGGGATCCCCAACGTTTCCAGGACGCGGCGGATGGCGGTCTCGGACCTTCGGCCGAAGTCGGTATAGGCAAAGATCTGGTCAACGCTGGCCATTTTTTCGGCCATGACCTTGTCCCAGGCTACGAGCACGCTGGCGCCGCTGGAATCGACCACGAGGAAGGCATCCCCTGGGTGTCCACAGAGGTAGCGGATCGAGGGGCTTCTCATATGCTCGAAATCATCGAAGCGGGCAGCGGCGATCCCTTGTTTCCGCATCACTGCGGCCAGCTTCTCCCTTCGTTTCTGGTATACGTTTTGTTCGATACTCATCATGTAGCCGCCAGGGCATCCAGGGCATTCTTCAGGACTACCAAACCGCAGTCGATTTCTTCGTCGCTTATCACCAGGGGAGGGAGCATTCGCACGGTGTCATCGCCAGCGGTGAGAACTAAAAGCCCCTTATCCCTGCAGGCGCTCACGACCTCTCCCGGAGGGATGCTTACCGCGGCGCCGATCATCAGCCCCATGCCTCGGACCTGCTTTACCAGCGGATTCTTCCAGGAGCCTATGGCGCTGCGGATTTTTTCACCCTTCCGCTCGACCTCGGCATAGAATAGCGGCTTGTCGATCTGGGTCAGCACCGCATGCGCCGCCGCCGCCGCCAGGGGATTGCCCCCGAAGGTCGTGCCGTGGTCTCCGGGCTGGAGCGTGCCTGCACAGGCTCCTCTGGCCAGGATGGCGCCTATCGGAACCCCTCCCGCCAAGCCCTTGGCCAGGCTAACCAGATCGGGCTCGAGACCCATTTTCATGCAGGCGAGGAAAGCGCCGGTCCTGCCCACCCCCGTTTGCACCTCGTCGGCGGCGAAGAGAATGTCCCGCTCCCTGCAGAGCTTTTGGGCTTGTCGCAAATACTCCGCATCCAACGGAAGCACCCCACCTTCTCCCTGGATAGGCTCGAAGAGAAAGGCGCAGGTCTTGTCGTCCAGGACTGCATCCAGGGCGGCTATGTCATTGGCCGGCACGTAGCTGAATCCTGGCGTGAAGGGGCCAAAGAATTTATGGAACTTATCCTGCCCGGTGGCGGTCACCATGGTGATCGTCCTTCCGTGGAAGGAGTGTATGAGGGTTACTACCTTGTTCTTTTCCGGGTTTTTATCCGAACCGTATTTTCTGGCGATCTTGACCAGGCCTTCGTTGGCCTCGGCCCCGGAATTGCAGAAAAAGACCCTTTCGAACCCGGCGATTCTGCAGAGTTCCTCGGTGAGCGTTACGGAAATGTTGGTGAGAAAATAGTTGGAGCAGTGGATGAGGCTGGCGGCCTGGTCGGATATCGCTTTTACCAGGGCTGGATTCCCATGGCCCAGGGAATTGACCCCGATGCCAGCGGTAAAATCGATATACTCCTTGCCGCTTTTATCCCAGAGGGTAGCACCCCTGCCTTTTTCCAGGATGAGGCCAGTCCGCTTGTAGGTATTCATGAATTTGTCGTTCATAGGATCATCGTCCCCTTTCCCCGGTCGCTGAAAATCTCGATTAGCAGTGAGTGGGGCGAGCGGCCGTCCAGAATATGGGTGCTCACGACGCCCAGGTTCAGGGCCTGGACGCAGCACTCGACCTTGGGGATCATGCCGCCCGAAACCAAGCCTTTCTTGATGATGCCGGGAACATCCTCGTGCTTGAGTTCCGATATGAGGGTAGCCACATCGGACACATCCTTCAATATGCCGGGCACGTCGGTGAGGAGAATGAGCTTTTCCGCGCCCAGGGCTCCGGCCAGCTCGGCTGCCGCCGTGTCCGCGTTGATGTTGTAGTAGCCCGATTCGTCGTCCTCGCGCAGGCCGATGGTGGATACCACGGGAATGAAGCCCGCATCCAGGGCTTGCTTCACTACCTGGGGCCTGACAGAGCATATCTCTCCCACCATGCCCAGGTCCTTGCCGTCCTTCTGCAGGCGGACCGCCGAGAAGAGGCCTCCGTCACCGCCGCAGATGCCCAGGGCGAGTCCGCCCTGGCGCTGTATGTGAGCGACCAGGTCCTTGTTCACCTTGCCCGCCAGGACCATCTGAACAACCTCGATGGTTTCATCGTCGGTATAGCGCAGCCCATCCACGAAGACCCGTTCCTTGCCCAGCTTTTTTAGCATTCGGTCTATCTCGGGGCCGCCGCCGTGGACCAGGACGGGCTTGATGCCCACCTGTTGCATGAGAATGAGGTCCTGGAGGACAGCGGCGCGGACCCCTTCGTTGATCATGGCGGCGCCGCCGTACTTTACCACGAGGACCTTGCCAGCGAATTTTTTAATGTAGGGCATGGCCTGGAGCAGGATATCGGCCCGGATATTATCGTTTATCATTTAGATTCTCCTTCGGAGCGCCCGGCGCCCCCTTAAAGGCGGCAATCAGGTCCGGTAGTCGCCGTTTATTCTCACGTACTCATAGGTGAGGTCGCAGCCCCAGGCGGTTGCCTGGGCTTCTCCCTCGTTGAGGGTCACATAGATTGTCACTTCCTGGTAGCTCAAGATCTTCTTCGCCTTTTCTTCGTTAAAGGGCAGGGGCGCGCCGTTCTTGCAGACTTCGATATAGCCGGAGGCGCTTTCGAAGGCCACATCCACCTTGGCTGGATCAAAATCATTGCGGGTGTAGCCCAGGGCGCAGAGTATCCGTCCCCAGTTGGCATCGGCGCCGAATATCGCGGTCTTAACCAGGCTCGAGCAGATGACGCCCTTGGCCAGTTCCACAGCCTTGGCCTCGTCGGATGCGGCTTCTACGGTGCATTCGATAAGTTTTGTCGCTCCCTCCCCATCCTTGGCGATCATGCGGGCAAGCTGGGTATTCAGCCAGGTGAGGGCTTCGTAGAAGGTTCTGAAATCCGGGCCTTCGGCTTGGATGGCCGCATTGCCCGCCATGCCGTTGGCCAGCACCACCACCATGTCGTTGGTGGATGTGTCCCCGTCAACGCTCACCCTGTTGTAGGTCTTCTCCACCGAGGCCGAAAGCGCCTTCTGCAGCATGACCGGGCTTATCGCGCAGTCGGTGGTGATGAAGGAGAGCATGGTGGCCATATTGGGGTGGATCATGCCCGAGCCCTTGGCCATGGCTCCAATGGTAACCATAGAGCCCCCCAGCTCGAACTGGACCGCTACTTCCTTTTTGACCGTATCGGTGGTCATTATGGCTTCCCGGGCGTCGATGTTGCCGGTTCGGGAAAGGCCTGCCACCAACTGCTCCATGCCAGCCTCGATCTTTCCCACGTCCAGCTGCTGTCCGATAACGCCGGTGGAGGCGACAACGACATCGGTGGCGGGAATTTTCATCCACTGGGATACCAGGGCGGCCATGCGCCGGGCTGCGGCGATGCCTGCCTCGCCGGTGCAGGTGTTGGCGTTACCGGCATTGACGATTATGGCTTGGGCTTTTCCGTCGGCAAGATGCTCGCTTGTCACTTCCAAAGGCTGTCCCTTGACCTTATTGGTCGTATACACCGCCGCAGCGCTGCAGGGTTTTTCGGACCATACCAAGGCAAGATCTTTCTTTTCCCGATTTTTCCGTATTCCCACATGGATGCCCGAAGCGGTAAAGCCCTTGGCTGCGGTTACTCCTCCCCGAATTTGTACCATTTATGTTCCTCCCTTGCGGCGCTGGTTACTGAGCGCCCCAGGATCGTTAGGTCCCAGCCTAGAAAGCCGGGGGCAGCATAGCGAGTCCCTCGGTCTCTTCGAAGCCGAGGGCGAGATTCATGTTCTGCACAGCCTGGCCGGCCGCGCCCTTTATCATATTGTCGATGGTAGACACAATAATACCAGTCTTTCCGTTGGAAGAAAGATGAAGCGATATATCACAGAAATTGGAATACCGCACATTTCTGCTAGAAGCCGTGGATCCCATGGGCAGAATGCGTATGAAGGGTTCCTTATTATAGAATGAACTATACAGCTCGTGCAAATCCTTTACAGCCAGCGTTTTTGCCAGTTTGAAATAGATCGTGCTCACGATTCCCCTGTTCATCGGCGCCAGATGGGGGGTGAAAACCGAGGATACGGGCCTTCCCGCCATCTTCGAGAGGTAGCGGTCTATCTCGGGCTGGTGACGGTGGGCTCCTACTTTGTAGGGCGAGATCGTATCGGCGCACTCAGGGTAATGGGTGCTCTGGCTCGGCTCCCTCCCGGCGCCGGTGACTCCGGAGGCTGAATCGATGATAATCGTGTCTGTATCTGCCAAGCCCTCGGTCAGGACAGGATATAGCCCCAGTTCTGCCGATGTCGGGTAGCAGCCGGGGTTGGCGATGAGCCGGGCATTTTTGATCTGCGTTCTATTGAACTCCGGCAGCCCGTACACCGCTTGAGCATAGAGTTCAGGATCGCCGTAGGATTTGCTGTACCAGGCCGAATAGCTCGCCTGGTCTTCTCCGAAGCGGAAATCTGCTGAAATGTCGATGAACAGACCGCCCTTGGCCAGGCATTTCTTGGCCGCTGCCTCAGCATGTCCGTGGGGAAGACAGGAAAACACAATCGAAGAGTGTTCGATTACGGCATCGGCCGATTCAAGGCTTAATCCATTTTGCCCAGAAGGCGCCGCAGCGAAGGACGGGTAGACGGTTTCGAGACTCTTGCCTTCGAAGCTCACCGACGAGAGTTTTAGGCGCTTGGGTTCCGGATGGGCCAATAAAATTCGGACAAGCTCGGCGCCGGCATAGCCCGAGGCTCCGAGAATACCAATCTCCAGCATCGCTGTTCCTCCTGGAACGACAGAGAAGCCGCGAAAGCCCGCAGTCCCTCCCTGCCAGGGATCTGACGTCTCCACTCAGGCGGAGACAATAGTAATATAATGGAATTGTGGATTGTGGCGGTCTTCGCCTTATCTACGAACGCGGAGGAGGACTAGACTGGGCAGTTCCGTCGCCCTGGGGCATCGGATGGGAAGAAGGCGGTAGGGAAACGAGGATCTCATGGGCTCCTCCCAGAGTAGAATAGAACTATAAAAGTACAAAGAAGGCTGACTGTCAACAGGGTTGGGTGTATAAATATGCAAAATATTCTTGCCCCTGGACTTGCCGAGTTCTACGTAGCCTTCGACCAGGAAAGCAGCAGGTTCTCCGGCCTCGGCTATCCGCTTTCGGGGTGGAAATTTTACTTGCGGTGTTTTAGACTCCACCGTATACTTTGAAAGTCCCTTTACAGCACAGAACTCAGCAGGAGGCATTATGGGGCTCGGTCTCTACGTGGGCGCCGCAATAGCGGCAGCGGTACTAGCCTTAATCTATTCCGTCGGCAAGGCCCATTCCATTGGATCAATAAAGGTTGAATCCTCTCACCTGGCGGAGATTTCAGGATACATCGCCGAAGGTGCCAGGGCATTCCTGTCCAGAGAGTACAGGGTTATTGCCTATATCGCGCCGGTGATCATTCTGCTTCTAGCAGTGTTCAACACAGGATACCTGCGCCTCCAGGCGGCAGCCTTTGCTTTAGGCGCACTCTCTTCCGCCCTCGCCGGCTGGTTCGGTATGTCCGTCGCTACCAAGGCCAACGCCCGTACCGCCCAGGCGGCCACCAAGGGCATGGGTCCGGCGCTTGCGGTGGCATTTTCCGGCGGCTCTGTTATGGGCATGACTGTCGTAGGTCTTGCATTGCTCGGCATTTCCATCGTCCTGGCATTCATGAGCATCATCGCAGGCAGCGACGCACAATCCTTGGCCCAGGCAGCCTTCCCGGTACTCTCGGGATTCTCTCTGGGCGCTTCCACCATAGCGCTTTTTGCCAGGGTAGGGGGTGGCATTTACACTAAGGCCGCCGATGTGGGAGCCGACTTGGTCGGCAAAGTTGAAGCTGGGATTCCCGAGGACGACCACAGGAATCCGGCAGTTATCGCCGACAACGTGGGCGATAACGTGGGCGATGTGGCCGGCATGGGCGCCGACCTCTTCGAATCCTACGCCGGATCCATCATCGGCTGCGCCGTACTGGGCATCGGAATAGCCGCCAGCGCGGAAACGAGAATCCGCCTAGCCTTTTTCCCCCTTTTCGCGGCGGCAATAGGAGTCATAGCCTCCCTTTTGGGCACCCTTTTTGTCAAAACCAAGCCGGGAGCCTCGCCCCAGAAGGCGCTGAATGCCGGAACCTTCGGAGCCGCGGCCCTTGCGATCGCGCTCATCTTCCCGAGCGCCTATTTTGTCCTGGGTGGCAGCCGCTTCGGTGGCCCTGACAGCACAGCCTTCAGCTGGCTGGGAGTTGCGCTATCCTCGGTTGTCGGGCTAGTTGCCGGAACCCTTATTGGAGTGATAACCGAATTTTTTACCGGCACCGATACTCCTCCGGTCAGGCGCATCGTCAACGCCTGCGGCACAGGATCGGCGACCACAATAATCTCTGGCCTGGGCGTGGGCATGATGTCCACCCTTCCTCCCATACTCATCATAGGCGGGGCAATCGCCGGCAGCTATGCCTTGTCGGGGCTCTACGGCATTGGCATGGCCGGCTTGGGTATGCTTCTCACCTTGGGTATCCAGCTTTCGGTCGATGCCTACGGACCCATCGCCGATAACGCCGGGGGCTTGGCTGTCATGGCCGAATTGCCGCCGGAGACCAGGGATATCACCGATTCACTAGACGCGGTCGGCAATACGACCGCAGCCATCGGCAAGGGCTTTGCCATCGGCTCGGCGGCTCTCACCGCCCTTACACTCTTTGTCGCCTTTGTAGAGGCAGCCGGCATAGATCCTTCGCTGATAACCATCACAAACCCGCCGGTTCTGATAGGCATTTTTATCGGAGGCATGATCCCCTTCCTCTTCTCGGCACTCGCCATGGATTCTATCGGTTCCGCGGCCTTTGTAATGATCGAAGAAGTACGCCGCCAGTTCCATGAATCACCGGGAATTCTCAAGGGCACCGAAATCCCCGATTACCGCCGCTGTGTCGACATCTCGACTAAATCGGCCTTGAAGAGCATGATCATCCCCGGAGTCCTGGCAATTCTCGCGCCTGTAGCCGCCGGCTTCCTGGGAGGTCCCGGAGTCCTGGCAGGACTGCTGGCGGGATCCACCGTAACCGGTGTACTGCTTGCCATTTTCATGTCCAATTCAGGCGGCGCCTGGGACAACGCCAAGAAATTCATCGAATCCAGAAAGACCGACGGCAAGGGTTCGGCGGCTCACCGGGCCGCCGTGGTCGGCGATACCGTAGGCGATCCCTTCAAGGATACCGCAGGTCCCTCGCTCAATATCCTTATCAAGCTTATGGCAATCATTGCGCTTGTGATAGCGCCGCTTCTCCGCTCGACCTGGAGGTAATCATGAGGGACGAACGACATCTTTATCTGATTTTGCACCCCAATCATTCTCTGATCGCGTCCCAGCTCGGACCCGAACAGTTCCTTCGCCACTATGTGCAGGGATCCACCCGCTACTTCGAAGGAAGGCTGATATTCGTCGAAGTCGATCCCGACTTCAGGCACGAATATTTCGACATTGATAAAGCCTATTCAGAGCTCGTTCCCCACGAAGACGGCAGACCCAAGGCTACGAAGTTCATAAAGAGCTACAGAACCCTGGAGCATATGGATTTCGCCGCACTGGGCAAGCTTTATCTGGGCAATTCGGTGGGCGATTTCGTTGAGCTGGAGAGCGCCGAGTACGATCCTAACAAGGACCACGAAGAGTTCAGGATCATGCTCGAGATAAACCCAGTAAAATTTATCGTGCTCACAAGGTACAACTTCAGGGACTTCGGCAGGTACATTGCCGATCCAACCAACTCGAAGGGAGCGCCGAAGAGCTTTTTCTCGGAGTTGGAATTTTCTACCGAGGAATTCTTAAAAGAATTCGCCGAGAATCCTCTGATCCGCTGCTATGTGCCGGGCATCCATCCGGCCAGGCTCAGGAACGCCATTCTCGAAGTCAAGCAGACCCCGGGAAAACAGGTAAAGGGAATATCCCTCGACTGTCCAGTGGACCGCATCTCCTATAAACACCTGCGGGATGGCTTCATGTTCGCCAGCCCGGAGGGTTGCAAGTATTATCCCCTGCTCAGTCTCGACGATGTTGAGCGGCGGTTCTACCGCTATTGGAAGACGATGTAGGGTTTGTCCGGTCTTGATGCGCCGCTACTTTCTCGCTATCGTTCCTATTCCAGATGTCACGAAGCTATATGGACAGAGGGCGGCCCATAGTCGCCCTCGCCACTACCCCGGGCCGCTCGGCCCTCGCGGTTATCCGCTGTTCCGGCCACAAGACTATCGAACTCTGCGCCCAATGCTTTTCTTCGGGCCAGGCCCTCGCATCGGCCTCCGGCTACACCATGGTACACGGTTGGCTAGAGGATCCGGGCAGTGGCGAACGCGTCGACGAAGTTATCGCGGCGGTTTTCAGGGCCCCTCGTTCCTTTACCGGTGAAGACTCGGTGGAGTTCTACTGCCACGGCTCCAGCGCTGTGATAGCCCGCGCCTTGGCAGTTCTGGAGCAACAGGGTTTTTCTTCCGCCTTGCCCGGTGAGTTCAGTTTCAGGGCTTTTATCAATGGCAAGACCGATCTGGTCAAGGCCGAGGCGATCAATGAGCTTGCAGGCGCCAACTGCGAGGCAGCCCGGCAGGACGCTCTGGACAGGCTCAGTGGCACTCTTTCTAAAGCCTATAAGGACCTGCGCGAAGATCTGCTTGACCTCCTGGCCGAATTGGAGGCCAGGCTGGATTATCCAGCCGAGGAGGTGGAAGGGGAGAGCCTCGAGGCGGAAAGCGGCCTCCTGGACCGCCTGGAAGGCTGCCGGGACCGCGTGCGTCGCCTGGCCGAAGGCTATATCGCCGGAAAGCTACGCCAGGACGGGGCCCTCGTTGTGGTCACCGGTCGTCCCAACGCCGGAAAGTCCAGTCTTTTCAACCTGATCCTGCGGGAAGAGCGAGCCATTGTGAGCCCCGAGCCGGGCACCACCAGGGACTGGCTCGAGGTTTGGGTGGAGCTTTCTGGCTATGCCCTGCGCTTGGTGGACACCGCCGGCCTACGCCAGGCTCTGGGAGAAGTAGAAGCCGAAGGGGTCAGGCGCAGTCTGGATCTCAGCGCCCGGGCTGATGTCGTTTTATACATGGTGGATGGTAGAAAGGGACTTTCCGAAGAGGATGATGCATACCTGCAGCGCCATCCCGATGCGATTAAGCTGTGGAACAAGACAGATCTCGATGAATGTCCCGAGCCGCCAGTCGGCTGGCTGGGCTTGAGCGCTAAAAAAGGCGGCGGCCTGCCTGAGCTGGAAGCCGCGGTCTTGGGTCGCCTTGCCGCGCTCGCAGGCGGCGGCGCCGTATCTCAAAAAGAAACCCTGCGTCTCGCGAGCACCCGACAAAAAAGTCTTTTAGACCAGTGCCGCACCGCTCTCGACTCTGCCCAGGCCGCCGCCACTCGCGGCCTTTCCTTGGACGCCCTCGCCCTGGACATACGCGAGGCCGCCGACTGCCTGGGCCAGATCAGCGGCGAAATATCCAGCGAAGAGGTTTTCGACCGCATATTCGGCGCCTTCTGCTTGGGCAAGTGAGGAACTATGGGTGATTATGAAGCCATCGTCATTGGCGGAGGCCATGCAGGCATAGAAGCCGCTCTGGCCTTGGCGCGCCTGGGCGCAAAAAGCCTGCTGATCACCCAAAATCCCGACACCATCGGCAAGATGTCCTGCAATCCCGCCATTGGCGGCTTGGCCAAGGGCAACCTGGTCCGGGAGATCGATGCACTGGGCGGCCAGATGGGCATTCTTGCCGACGCATCTAGCCTGCAACTGCGCATGCTCAACCAGTCCAGGGGCGCAGCCGTCCAGGCGCCCAGGGCGCAGTCGGACAAGGCCCTCTATTCGGAGCTTGCCCGCACAAGCATCGAGGAGCAGCCCAAGCTCTCCATACTCATGGATACTGTGGTGGACATCATTCCCTCCCAGGACGGCCGACGGGTCGAGGGTGTACGCACCGAGCGTGGCGTCAGCATCGGGGCGAACGTCATAGTGCTCACCACGGGAACCTTTATGGAAGCCACGCTCTTCATCGGCCAGTGGAGCGGTGCGGGCCGCCCCCGCGGCCCGCCCCCCCCCCCCCGGCACGGCCCCCCCC